>NZ_JBHVEG010000006.1:0-80824 GCF_042802395.1 Promicromonospora sp. NPDC057488 | reverse complement strand
CTCTGAGGCGACTCAGAGCGAAGAAACTTAGGCCTCGAAGGGGAGGGGTACCCGGGGGAGATCCCGGAGCTAGCCCAGGTCGCGGAGCAGCACGTTCTCGAACACCGCGCTCACCGCCGGCGCCGCGCCGCCGCCCGCGTAGATCCCGATCGCCGGGTCCGTGTCGGCCGGGAGCGTCCACGTGGCCCCGAACCGCCAGTGCTCCCCGTCGCGCGACGTCGCCGACCGGTACTTGTGCTCACCGGTGGCCGGGTCCGTCGTGTGGAACAACCGCAGGTGCATGGTGTCGGCCACCGGCCCGGAGACGAAGCCGCCGAACCGCACGGCGCCGTCGGCCGTGAGCTCCTTGCCGAACTCGACCTGCCGCGTCCGGCCGATCGCCACCGAGCCGAGCCGCAGGAAGTCGTCGTCGCCCGCGTGCACCATGAGCCCCGCCTGCTGGAAGTTGCGCACCGTGTCCTCGCCCAGCGGCAGGCGCACCGTGGCCTCCAGCACGTAGTCGCCGTCGGGCGCGTCGCGCAGCAGCACCGGCGCGTCGTTCCGGGTGCCGACGAGGTCGTGGCCGGTCAGCGGCCAGGTCAGTGCGCCGTCCGCGATGCTGACCGCTGCGGGCGAGTGCTGCCAGCGCCAGCCGGCGTCCAGGTCGCCGTCGAACTCCTCGGCGAACGTGACCGCACCGGCCTGCGGCTCGGCCACGCGCTCCGTCACCGGCTCGTGCGCGGCGACGACGGTCAGGTTGTCGAGCTGCGCCTCGGCGCCGTCGGCCACGAGGCGCACCGGCGCCTTGCGGGGCAGCGGCGTCCGCGGCTCGAACCGCGCCTCGGCGTCCACGTCGCCCAGGCCGCTGGACGACAGCCGCGCGGCGACCACGCCGTCGCGCGCCTCGACGCTCAGCACGTGCCAGCCGGTCAGGTCCGCGTTCGCGGGCAGCGCCGTCCGCACCTGGTCGCGCCCCTGCCCGACGACGAGCTCGCGCTCCCGGGCGTCCAGCCGCACCGACACCGCGGCCGGTCCGGCGCCGCCGACCCGCACCGTGAACGAGGCGTCGGCGTCGGGCAGGCGGACGTCCGTCTCGACCCGCACGTCCCGCGGCGCGGGCGCCGTCTGCACGACGGCGGCGTGCCGCCGGTCCGGGACCAGGCGCGCGATCGACCCGGCGTCGCCGGACTCGTCCGTGCCCCGGACGAGACTGCCCGTGATCCGCCGCAGCGCATGCCCGGAGGCCGGGTCGGCACTCACGATGCCCAGCTCGCTCGCGGCCACGGGCGCGGTCTGCGCGCCCTCGCTCGGGCCCGCGCCCGCGTTGACCACGGGCCAGCCGTCGATCCAGTCCAGCCGGTCCAGCAGGGTGGGCCGGCGGTTCACGCCGCCGGGCTCGTTCAGCCACGCGTTGTCGCGGTCGATGCCGTGGTAGAGCATCCAGTCCTGCCCGGACACGTCGGAGAACACCGCGTGGTGCCCGACGCCGATCCACTTGTTGCCGTTCTGCGCCACCACGAGGGTGCCGCCCACGCGGGACTCGTTCATGCCCACGCCCTCGTGGTCCGTGAACGGGCCGAGCGGCGAGCGCGACCGGCCCGTGTACACGCTGTACCCGGTCACCGGGCCGGAGCAGCAGTTGGCCGACGACCCCATGAGGTAGTACCAGCCGTCGCGCTTGACCACGAACGCGCCCTCGTAGCGGTCCGCGACGGTCACGCGGGTGGGCTCGCCGACGGCGCGGGTGCCCGTCTCGTCGAGCTCCGTGACCCAGATGCCGCCGTTGAAGCCGCCGAAGTACAGGTAGCGCGAGCCGTCGTCGTCGGCGAACAGGGCCGGGTCGATGGTGTTGAGGTAGCCGCCGCCGGGTGCGGGGCGCGGGTCCAGGACCGGGCCGCCGGAGTCGGTCCAGGGGCCGGTCGGGGTGGGCGCGGTGGCCACGCCGATCGTGTAGTCCCAGGCGTCGGGGTTCGCCGCCGTGTCGGTGACCGTGTAGTACATGACGTACTGGCCGTCGACGTACCGGATGTCGGGCGCCCAGAAGTAGGAGGCGTCCGCGGCCCAGGCCGGCTTGTTCTCGTCGTCGAAGATGGTGCCCACGTACTCCCAGCTCGCCAGGTCGCGGGACTTCGCCACGTGCATGTTGCCGAACGGGCCGCCGGTGACCAGCGGGTCGCTCGTCGCGTACAGGTACCACCAGCCGTCCTTGCCGCGGATCACCGCGGGGTCGGCGTAGGTGTCCGAGAACGGGTCGGTGATCGGGTTGGTGTAGGTGGTGCCCGACGGCGGTGGTGCGGTCTGGCCGGTGGCGGGCGGGGCCACGGCGCCGGCGACCAGCGCGGCGGTGGCGAGGACGGCTACGAGCCGGATCTCCATGGTTACGAGTCCCTTCGGGCGGCTGCGCGCCACGTCCTCGATGACGTGGCCGTCGCTCCTTTACAACGGATAACCACGCGAGAAGTTACAACGGATAACCTGCGGTCGGCAAGGCGTGGTCTAGCCTGGGCCGGTGAGGGTCACGCTGCGCGACGTCGCGGAACGCGCCGGGGTCTCGTTCAAGACCGTGTCGAACGTGATCAACGGGCACCCGAACGTGCGGCCCGAGACCCGCGAGCGCGTCGAGTCCGCCATCGCCGAGCTGCGCTACCGCCCCAACACCTCGGCCCGGAGCCTGCGGCACGGGCGGGCGGGGTTCCTGGCGATCGCGCTGCCGGAGCTCACCTCGCCGTACTTCGCCGGGCTGGCCTCCGAGCTGGCCGCGGCGGCCCGGGCCGTGGGGCAGTCGGTGCTCATCGAGGAGACGTCGGGCGACCTGGCGGGGGAGCGCGCGGTGCTTGACGGCCTGCCGAGCCACCTGGTCGACGGCGTCTTCTTCAGCCCGCTGGTCACGCCGGTCGCGGAGGTCGTGGAGCGCCGCGACGGCACACCGCTGGTGCTGCTGGGGGAGTACGGCGAGCCGGCGGGCGTGGACCACGTGGGCGTGGACAACGTGGCGGCGGCCCGCGACGTCACCCGGCACCTCCTGGACCTGGGCCGACGTCGGATCGCGGGGATCGGCCTGCAGAGCGGCGCCGGCACGGGGCGGCTGCGCGGCGAGGGCTACCTGGCCGCGCTCGCCGAGGCCGGCGTGCCCGCCGACCCGGACCTCGTGGTCGAGTGCACCGACTACCACCGCGCCAGCGGGGCCGACGCGGTGGCGCAGCTGCTCGCCCGCGGCGTCGAGGTCGACGCGGTGTTCTGCTTCAACGACCTGATGGCCCTGGGTGCGCTGCGCGCCCTGCACGAGCACGGGCTGCGGGTGCCCGACGACGTGGCCGTCGCCGGGTTCGACGGGATCGAGGACGGGCAGTTCTCCGTGCCGTCGCTGACCACGGTGACCCCTGACCTGCCCCTGCTCGCCGCGGAGGCGGTGCGGCTGGTGATGCGGCGCATCGCCGAGCCGGACGCCCCGGCCGAGCACGTGGTGGTGCCCCACCGGGTCACTGCCCGGGAGAGCACCGGCGGTGGCCCGCACAGGCCGCCGTCCGCGGCCTAGACTCTGTGCAGATCTGCTTGCCCCAGCGACGTGAGGATCGAGAAATGACCGAAGAGTGCACGCACCTGGACCAGGTCGCGGTCCTCGAGCCCGAGAGCAGGGAGGGCTGCCCCGAGTGCCTCGCCGTCGGCGGCACCTGGGTGCACCTGCGCAGCTGCCTGGTGTGCGGGCAGGTGGGCTGCTGCGACTCGTCCCCGGCCAAGCACGCCACGGCGCACTTCAAGGCCTCCGCCCACCCGCTCATGCGGTCCGTCGAGCCGGGCGAGGGCTGGGGCTACTGCTACACCGACGACGCGATGATCTCGTCCACCACCCTGGGCACCCACAAGTACTGACGGCACCACCGGCCGTCCGGAGGAAACCATGAAGTCAGGCCTGATCGTGCTGGGCGTCGTCCTCGTGCTGATGGGCGCCGTGTTCACCGTGCAGGGGCTCGGCTACCTCGCAGGCAGCCCGATGACGGGCGTGACCCTGTGGGCGATCGTCGGCCCGGTGCTCGCCCTCGTCGGGGTGGTCGTCATCGTGGCGGCTGCCCGCCGGGGGCACTCCGGCCACAGCGGCTGAGCTGGGTTCAGCAGGCTCCAGGGAGCCGTAACCAGAGGGGTAACGGTCTCCTGGAGCCTGCTGAACCTTGGTCAGTCCCGGGGGAGCACCTCCAGGGCCGTCAGGGCGGCGTCGTCCTGCCGCCACGTCGTGGTCAGCGCCACGTAGCGGGCCGTGCGGTCCACGTCGACGACGCCGGAGCGGCTCACCGTCCCCACGTAGGTGAACGTGAGCCCGTCGTCGCTCACCGAGACCACCGCCGACGGCGCCCGCCCGTGGGCCCACCGGGCCACCACCGTGCCGATCTCCTGGGGTGCGCCCAGGTCGGTCACCATCCGCCCGTCCGGGCCCGGCACCCACGCGGTGCTCGGGTCCCCGTCCACGGCGGCCGACGGCGACGTCATGCCCTCGGGCAGCACCGACGCCGGGAACGTGAGCGTGCTCAGCGCGAGGTCGGCCACGGGGAACGGCGTCCCGGCCGGGAACCGCACCGTCGTGCCGCGCGGCGACGCGGCCGCCGGACGCGACGTGCCGGTCTCGGCATGCCGCACGGTCACCGCGCCCCGGCCCGTCACCGTGAACGTGCGGGCATCGCCGGTGGTGACCGTGACGCCCTCCGGCGTCCTCCCGCGCGGGCCCGCCACGGTCGCGCGCGGCGCCAGCACCACGGCGTCGCCCGCCGGGATCGCCACCTCCAGGGCCGACGAGCGCGCCCCGATCGACTGCTCGCCCGCGAACACCGGCACCGCGCCGCTCGCGTCGCCGTGCGGCACCGTGACCGTCGTCGACACGTCCGCGCCCGTCAGGTTGAACGCCACCAGGTAGCCGTCGACCAGGCTGACCCGCACGCCCGCGGCATCCGCGGTCGGCACCGCCCGCTCCGCCTGGGCCGACGTCGCCGCGGCGTCACCCGGGACCATCTCCACCAGCCGCGGGCCGTCCGCGCCGTCCGCCAGCCGCACCACGTGCCGCGTCGCGTCCGCCCGCGAGACCGTGATCGGCGCGTCGCTGCCGCGCACCACGAACCCCGCGGAACCCTCCACGTTCAGCCAGGACCCGCCGCTCGACAGCAGCGGCTCCGAGGCGTCGAACGCGGCGGCGTCGTGCCAGGTCACGCCGTCGACCGACGTCTGCACCCGGTACCGCTCGCCCGCCGCCGACTCCCAGCCGAGCTGCACCCGGGCCACCTCCGTCGGCGCGCCCAGGTCCACCTGCACCCACGAGTCGGGGCGCGTCCGGTCCGCGCGCGAGACCGCCCAGCGGGTCGTCGCGCTGCCGTCGGTCACGGCGCTCGCGGACCGGCCCGTGTCGGCGCTGGACGCCGTCGCCGGGCGGCCGGCCGCGACGTCGTCGCCCGCAGGGTCGAAGGCGCGCAGGTGGTAGAGCGAGTAGCCGTACTGCGGGTGGCCCTGCACGCCCTGCATGCGCACGTACCGCGCGGTGACCGGGGCGGGCTCGGTCGCGTCCGGCGGCACGAGGTCCAGGGTGTCGAGGCGCGCCACGTTCACGTCGGCCGGGTCCGGCTCCGGTTCGGCGACGGTGGTGCTGCCCTCCGCCGTCGTGTACTCGCGGGAGCCGTCCAGGCCCGCGTAGCCGCCCATGGCCAGGTTGCGCACGGACAGGCTTGCGTCGTCCGGCCCGGCGCCCGACGACGCGTACACCGCGGCGCCGGTCGGCAGCGTGACCTGACCCGCGTACCCGTCGCCGATCCGGAAGACCGACGACGTGCCCTCGAAGCCGTCGCGCGGCTGCGTGTACGCGGTCACGTTGCGGTCGCTCACGGTCGCGCCGGAGTCGGGGTACAGGTACGACGACGAGCCCGAGGCGTAGAACAGCCACGAGTTGTGCTCCGGCACCCAGGGGAACTTGACGAAGCCCTTGCGGCTGACGGCGCCGGCCCACGAGTCCGGCGTCTGCTGCACCGTCAGGCCAGGCACGTCGCCGAAGTCGCGGACGCCGGACAGCCGCTCGAAGAAGACGTCCTGCGGTGTCGGCTCCACGGGGCCCTCGGCCGACCCGGCGGCCTCCACGTGCAGCAGGTACGAGATGGCGATCTCCGCGCGGGCCTCGGGCTCGTACTTGGGCTCGCCCGAGAACTTGGTGAGCCGGTCGACGGGCGCGTACGCCTGGTAGTCCGCCAGGGCCGCGGCGAGGTTGACCTCGGCGCGGGCGGCGTCGGGGTCGCGCAGCACCTGCGCGAGGAACGCCATCGGGATGACGTCGCGGCCGTACAGGAACTCGCGGTCCCGGACCATGGGCATGAAGGGCTCGCCCTGGTCGGACATGACGAGCTTGATGGACTCCCACAGCTCGGCCGAGTTGGGCTGCCGCGTCAGGATCTCGGGCAGCGGCTCGTCGCGCAGCAGGAAGTGGATCGCGTTGCGGGCGCCCGAACGCCACGAGTCGGACTGGTAGTGCGGCCCGAACGACTCGTGGTTCTCCACGATGTACGTGTCGTGGATGTTGTGCATCGTGTTCGACGAGACCGGCCTGCCCGCGACGACGGCGGGGTTGTTGCGGTCCGCCGTCGGCTGGCCTGCGGCGTTGCGGCCCCAGTCGGCGAGCTGCTCGGCCCAGCGGCCGGCGTCGGCGTCGTCGGGCGCCCAGGCGAGCCCGGGCGCGAGGGCCTGCGTGTAGACGCCGACCTCCTCCTGCGCGGTGTCGCCGCGGTACTTGCCCTCGGGCCACTCGGTGGTCCAGCTGCCCGACATGGGGTCGTCGGTGAAGTCGAGGTCGGCCGTGTACCGGGACTGGCCGGTGGCGATGGTGGTCAGGTTGGCCTGCGTCTGCGCGTCGAGCTGGTCCCAGAGCAGGGTGCCGGCCGCCAGGAAGTAGGACTGGAACGTCGAGTCCCAGAAGAGCTGCCGGCCCCAGGTGCCGGCGGGGTCCACGAGGCGGTTGGTCGCGGCGAAGTGCTCGATGGTCGCCAGGGTGTGCTCGCGCAGCGTGTCCTCGGAGACGCCGGCGAGCTCCGCGTCGTACTCGCCGTGCGTGAGCAGGACGGCGTTGCCGAGCACCACCGCGAAGTTCATGTCCTTGGCCTGGTAGACGCCGGCGGACTCGTCCCAGACGGTCTCGACCCAGCGGGTGTGCCGCAGGAGCGCCGCGTAGTAGTTCGCGGCGGTCGCGTCGGGGGCGCCGTACGCGCGGGGCTCGATGTTCGCGGGGTTGGTCCGCTGGCCGGCTGCCTGGGCCGGGGCGATCGCGACGGTGGCGAGCGGCAGGGCCAGGCACGCGACGGCGAGGCCGGCGATCGCCCTGCGGAACGGTCGCGCCCCGGGGTGGAGTCGGGTGCGGTGGGTGGGCATCGGTGCCTCCAGGGCTGACAGCGCTGTCACGGGTGTTCCGTCAGGAGGCTATCGCACGGGGTGGCGCGGGGGCCACGCTTTGATGAGGCTCATCAACAGCTGGCGGGGGTGCTCGGGGCGGGGCGGGGCGGGGCGCTCGGGGGGCCGGCCGGCGAACGTAGGCATTGTCGGCTCAAGAGCGCTCATGCGCCGACGGACCCTACGTTCGGTCCCTCATGGGTGCGGCATGCGTACCCCGGCGTCGCGCAGCTTCGCCTCCACCAGCGCACTCACCGGGCGTCCCGGCCGCTGACACCGGCGTGCCGTGCGGCCGGTCGGTTCGGTCAGCTCGAACGTAGTGTTCGTCGGCCGATGAGCGCTCAGAGCGCGACAAACCCTACGTTCGGCGACGGCCGCGCACTGCCGCCCGCGCTCTGCCGCCCGCGCCCTGACACTCACGCTCTGCCGGCAGGCCGCCTCCGCTCGAACGTAGGGTTCGTCGGCGTATGAGCGCTCATGCGCCGACGAACACTACGTTCGAGCGCCGGCGGCGGCGCGCAGCGCCCGGCGCGCGCCCCGGCTCACACCCCCCGGTCCGGGGCGCCCATCTCGCCCGTGGCCGGGATGCCGTCCGCCAGGCCGTAGCGCAGGTATACCGCGCCCTTCGGGGTGGACACCGGCGGTGCGAGCAGCGTCAGGTTGGCGGGCACCGCGCCGTCGTCGAACACCTTCTTGCCCACGCCCAGCACGATGGGGTGCACCCACAGGTCGAGGCGGTCGAAGAGCCGCTCGCGCAGCAGGGTCTGCACCAGGTTCACGCTGCCGACCACCCGGATGCTCTCGTGCCGGTCGCGGATCTCGCGGATCGCGGTGGGCAGGTCGGGGCCGAGCTGCGTGGAGCCGGCCCACGAGAGGTCGGGCGTGCCGCGCGAGGCCACGTACTTGGGCACGCGGTTGAACAGCTCGGCGATCTTGAAGTCCTCATCGCCCTCGTACTGCGGCCAGTAGCCGGCGAAGATGTCGTAGGTGCGCCGGCCCAGCAGCAGGGCGTCGGTGCCCTCGTAGGCCGCGTCGATCTGGGCGCCGGCGACGTCGTCGATCAGGGGCGCCTGCCAGCCGCCGAACGGGAAGCCGTCCGGGTCCTCCTCGGACCCGCCCGGCGCCTGCGCGACGAGGTCGAGGGTGGCGAACAGCTCGATCTGGATGATGCCCATGATGCTCTCCCGGCGGTTCGGTTTTCCCGGACGCGAGTTAGACCGGCGGGCGCGGGCAGAATCATCGCCCGGTCAGGGCTCGAGGTAGGTCGCGAGGTTCGTCAGGGACGACGTCATGCCCTCCGCGTGGTCACGGGCCCGGACGCCGTACGGCACGTCGCGCGCCACGATCTCGACGTCGGTGCCCTCGTCGACGGTGCGCAGGTTCCACTCCATCCGCATCGTGCCCTGGAACGCCGGGTCGTCGGAGGCGAAGTCGACGTCCGTCGCTATCTGCTCTCCCGGGACGAGCCGCGAGACGTGCACCTCGGACACGTCAGAGTCCGCGGAGGTCTTGCCGGGCGCGGCGGAGGCGTCGTCGTAGGTCAGCACCAGGCGGTACGAACCGCCCTCGCGCATGTCGAAGCTCTCGAACCGGCCGTGCATCCCCTGGGGCGGCAGCCACTCGACAAGCGCTTCGGGGTCGGTCAGGGCGGCGAACACCGTTGCCCGGTCGACATGGACGAGGAGGCTGGCGCGGTCTGTTCTGCCCATGCCCTCGACCATAGGGGCGGTGGGCCGGGTGTGCCCGGAATGAGCGGAACAATCGGGCATGGACGTCGGGGCCGCGGGTCGGCAGGATGCACACATCATTTTTCACCCGACGACCCGGAGGTTCCCGTGGCTGGCACGTCGACGACGAAGCCGCTGAGCGGCAAGCAGAAGCGCACCATCGCGGGCGGCGCGATCGGCACGCTCATGGAGTACTACGACTACTACCTGTACGGGCTGGCGTCGGCCGCGATCTTCCCGGCGGTGTTCTTCACCGGCGAGGACCCGATCGTCGCGCAGCTCTCGTCGTTCGCGACGTTCGCGGTGGGCTTCTTCCTGCGGCCGGTCGGCGGCCTGGTGTTCGGCCCCATCGGCGACCGCGTCGGCCGCAAGATGACGCTGCTGATCACCGTGGTCGGCATGGGCATCGCGACGGCGGGCATCGGCCTGATCCCCGCGGAGTCGTCGATCGGCATCGCCGCCCCGCTGCTGCTGATCTTCTTCCGCATGTGCCAGGGCTTCTTCGTCGGCGGCGAGATGGGCGGCGCGGCGACGCTCGTCGTCGAGCACGCGCCCGTGGGCAGGCGGGGCCTTTACGGCGCGTTCCTGATCAGCGGCGCCGGCATCGCGAACGTCGCCTCCGCCGGCCTGATGGCGGGCCTGGGGCTCGGCCCGGAGAGCTGGTTCCTGACGTGGGGCTGGCGCATCCCGTTCGTGCTGGGTCTCGTGCTCGCCATCGTCGCGGTGGTGCTGCGCAGCAAGCTCGAGGAGTCGGACGAGTTCAAGGACACCCAGAAGGCCCAGCAGGACGCCGGGGTGCGCCCCCACCCGATCGCCGAGGTCTTCCGGCACCCCAAGAACGCGATCATGGGCATCCTCATCGGCCTGCCGCAGAGCATCGCCGGGTACGTGGTGCTCACGTTCGGCATCGCGTACATGGTCAACCAGCAGCACATCCCGGCCTGGCAGGGGTTCGCCGGGACCATGATCGTCGGCCTGCTGCAGGTCTTCGTCGCCCCGGCGTACGGGTTGCTGTCCGACCGGATCGGCCGCCGCAAGGTCTACATCGCCGGCTGCGTCGGCTTCGCGCTGCTGGTGTGGCCCACGTTCCTGCTGTTCGGCACGAGCAACCTGATCCTGATCTGGGTCGGCATGATCCTGGGTTTCGTGATCCCCGGCGTGGCCATGCAGGCCACGCTGCAGACCATGCTGGCCGAGATGTTCGACCCGGAGGCCCGCACCACCGGCGTGAACATCGGGTACCAGATCTCCAACACCCTGGGCGGCGGGCTCGCGCCCTTCATCTGCACCGCTCTGGTCGCGGCGGTCGGCGGGGCGATCTGGCCCGTGGTCGTGTACTCCGCGGTGATCTGCCTGGTGGGGGCGGTCGCGACCGCGACGGCGAACATCAGCGCCGACGGTTCGCGGCTGCACGAGCTGAGGGTGGCGCCGCCGGCGACGTCGGGCAGGTAACGGGTTCGACGTGTCAGACCCACAGGTCACTCCCGGGACCTGTGGGTCTGACACGTTCGTAGCCGGTTGCCCCGGGTCAGGCGCGCGGGGACGATGGGCGGCATGACCGCAGCCCCGTCCCCGTCGCCTCGCCCGGCGTGCACCGCCAACCTGGTCCTCGCCGCGCTCGGCCTCGTGGGGCTGGTGCTGCTGGGCGCCGCAGTTTGGGTCAGCTCCCGGCCGATCACCTACGGCTGGTTCGCGTACGCGCCGCTGTCGGACTCGACGTACGTCCCGGCCCCCGCCTTCGTCCCGGGCGGGCCGGGTCTGCCGGTGCTGCTCGCGACGGGCGGCGCGCTCGCCCTCGGCGCGGTGGCGGGCTACGTCGTCGGACGGCGGGGTCGCCTCGCCGCGAGCCGGGTCGCCGACGACGGCGCCGGGCCGGGCGACGTCGGCCGGTAGCTTCCCGGGCGCTCGCTCCGTGACCGGCGTCACCTCTTGCGCCGGGCATAAAACATGGCATTGCTTTGCTATACATCGCACGACCGACAAGATGAGGAGCAGGGCAATGACTGTGAAGCTGGTACACCCCGAAGGCGTCAACCGGGTCGACGTCCACCACCAGGTGGCCGACACGCAGGGTTCGCGCACCATCTACCTGGCCGGGCAGGTGTCGTGGGACACCGAGGGCAACCTCGTGGGCCGCGACGACGTCGCCGCCCAGGCCGAGCAGGCCTACCTGAACATCGCCGCCGCGCTCGACGCCGTCGGGGCCACGGTGGCCGACCTGGCCAAGGTCACCGTCTACATCGTCGACCTCGACGAGGAGAAGGCGGGGCAGTTCGTGGTCGGCCGCGAGCGGGCGGCCGCCAAGCTGGGCGCGGAGTTCCAGCAGCCGAGCACCTGGATCGGCGTCACCGCGCTGGCCGCGCCGGGCTACGTCGTCGAGGTGGATGCCATCGCCGTCCTGCCCTGAGGCGGGCGCAGCGCCGCCCAGCCGGCCTCGACCGAGCGCCGGCACGCCGCGGGATCGTCGCCGGCGGCGACGATCACCGCGGTGAGCAGGGGGATGCCCGAGGCGAGGGTGCGCCGTGAGGTGACCCGGCTGACGACGAGCGACACGATCCCGTGGCTGACCGTCCACACCTCGTTGGCGAGCAGCACGGGGTCTAGGTCCTCGCGGATCCGGCCCGCCTCGCGGCAGCGGCGCGCGGCCCGGACCAGGTACTGGAGGGTCGCCTCCGCGGCCTCGACGTCCTCCAGCTCGACGGTCGCGTCGAACATGACCCGGTAGAGGTCGGGATGTTCGAGGGCGTTGACGACGTAGGCGGCGACGCCCGCGACGAGGTCCTCGACGGGATCGTCCGGGACGGTGAGTGTCTCGAACCGGGCCGCCAGCCGCGTGAAGCCCTCCTGGCGTAGCGCGCGCCAGACGCCGTCCATGCCGCCGAAGTAGGTGTAGACGGCCATGGTCGAGACGCCGGTGCCCTCGACGAGGGACCGGAGCGTGATGGGCTCGCGCTCGCGCAGCATCCGGGCCGCGCGCTCGAGGAGCTGGGTGCGGACTGCTGGGTCCTTCTGCCTGGCCATGCCTGGGACCTTAGCATCGGCTTGCTATACAAACGGGCCGACGGCGGTGGGCTCAGCCGGGTGGGTCCTGATCCCGATGCTGGTCCTCGGGCCGGTCGGGGCCGCGGTCGCGGTCGGCGGGGCGCGGCGTCTCGAACGCGAGGGCTCCGCCGATGCCGACCCCGAGGGCCAGCCCGAACACGATCCCGGCGATGCCGAACTGCGGCACGAAGAGCGCGCCGAACACCGCGCCGACACCCAGCCCGAGCGCGATGCTCGAGCTCCAGCGCCTGTTCCGGGGGCGCGCCCACCAGCCGCGCGTGCTCCCGCCGCGTTCGCCCTGTCCGTCGTCGACCATGAGGCCAACATAGGCCGGGGCCGCGGCAGGGTCCCGCTCTTTCGGGGGAGGGCGAATCAGGCCGGCTCAGGCGGCGAGCCGTACCGGCATGAGGACTACGACGGCGTCCGGCCCGTGCAGCGCCGCCAGCCGGAGGGTGTCGCGCTCGCCCGCCGTCAGCAGCAGGTCGGCGTCGCCGAACGAGCGGACGGCGTCGGCGAGGTACTGCCGGTCGAACGCGACGGTGCCGCGCGCGTCGCCGATGTGGAGCTCGGCGGGGTCGAGGCCGAGCAGGACCAGGTCGCGCCGCCCGGTATCCGCCCCGCTCCTGGCTTCGACCCGTTCCAGGAGGTCAGGCGCCGTCACGGTGACGCCAGGGTCGGCCTCCTCCCGGGCGCCCCGGAACCCGTGCGCGGCGAGGACCGCCCCGTAGTCGGGGTAGAGCGCGTCGACCGGAGTCCCGTCCAGGCCGCCGAGCGTGACGAGGTCCGCGGTCAGGGACACGTCGACCGGCCCCGTGTCGCCGCCGTCGAGGAAGGCGTCCACGACGGCGACCGGCACGATGACGCGCACCGGCGGGCCCTCCACGCCGGTCACGGGCAGGGCGGAGACGGCCAGCCGGTGGCGGTCGGTGGCGACGAGCCGGAGAGCGGCGTCGCCGACGTCGAAGAGCACGCCGTGCAGCGCCGGCCAGCCCGCCTGCTCGCCGACGGCGTGCCGCACGGACCGGAGCGCGGAGCGCAGCGCGCCGGCGTCGACGGCGAGGCTGGTTGTCACCGCCAGGAGCTCGCGCGCCTCGGTGAGCTGGGCGGTTGCCTCCGCGAGCTCGGCCTCAAGCCGGCGCTGGTGGGCGTCGACCACCCGGCGCGCGGTGACCGGGTCGGCCGTGATGACGCGGCCGATGTCGGCCACCGGCATGCCGGTGCGGCGCATCCGGGCGACGAGCCGGGCTCGTTCGACCTGGTGCGGCGCGTACCGGCGGTAGCCCGTGGCCGGGTCCACGTGCGCGGGCCGGAGCAGGCCCGCGGCGTCGTAGTAGCGCAGGGCGCTGACGGGCAGGCCCGAGGCGCGCGCGAACGCGCCGACGGTCAGCAGCGGGACGTGGTGCACGGGTACAGCATCGACCCTCGACCCGGTCGAGGGTCCAGCCGGGCGGTCCAGCCAGGTCACGACGACGCCGCGCGGAGCCGGGTGGCCGCGAGCGCGCACACCCCGAGCGTGACGGCGCAGCAGCACAGGGCGGCACCCGGGGAGGTCCGCTCGGCCAGGGCGCCGAGCAGGTTGTTCGACACCACGACCGGCGCGAGCTGCGCCAGCGCGGTCCACGCCTGGACGCGGGCCAGGTGCGTGCGGGGCGCGCTGCCCAGCACGAACGGCGCCAGGTGCGCGACGGCGACGCCCGTCCCCGCCCCGACGACGGCGGCCGCGCCGGCGGTCAGGGCCGGCGCACCGTCGCCCGAGGATGCGACCAGGGCCACGCCCGCCGCCGCCACGGCCAGCCCCAGGGCCACGGCCCGCCCGGTCGCGCCCGTCGTCCCGGTCCGGGCCACGACGAGCGCGACGCCGATCGACCCCGCCGCCTGCGCGGCGACCACGAACCCGGTCGTGCCGGCGCCCCATCCCGACTCCCGCCCGAGCAGCGGCACGAGCAGCGCCGACACCGGCAGCACGACGGCGGCCACGGCGCCGGTCAGCACGAGCGCCCCCGCCAGGCCACGGGTCCGGGCGACCACGCGGGCGCCGTCGGACAGGGAGCGCCAGAACCGTTCCCGCGCCGGGCCGACGTCGCGCCGGGGCCGGAGCACGGCCACGACGACGAGCACGGCGGCGAAGCAGGCGGCGTCGGCGACCGCGATCACGGGCAGGCCCACGGTGGCGACCAGGACGCCGCCGAGCGGTGCGCCGGCGAGCAGCACGGCCTGGCCCAGACCCTGGCGCAGGGCCAGCGCGCGGGGGAGCGCGGCGTCGTCGACCAGGCGGCGGGGCATCGAACCGAGGGCGGGCAGGGAGAACGCCGAGACGACGCCGGAGGCCAGGCCTGCGGCGGCGAGGAGCCACGGCGTCGGACCGGTGGCGTCCAGACCGAAGGCGAGGGCGAGGCAGACCGCGATCATGACGGCCTCGGTGCACAGGAGCAGGCGCCGGGCGCCGACGCGGTCCGCGACGGAGCCGCCCACCAGCACCAGGATCAGCCGGGGCAGGCCGGACGCCGTCAGGACGAGCGCGGCCACCTGGCCTCCGTGCGACGCCGCGGCCCAGCCCAGGGCGAACCAGAGGACGGAGTCGCCGAGCTGGCTGAGGGTGCTCGCGGCGAGGAAGACGAGCCAGGTGCGGGGGAGCGGAGCGGGCATGGCTGGACCCTGGAGGGTCGAGCGGGTCGAGGGTCAACCCGCTCCCGCTGCGGCACCCGCCGCGCGACTACGATCGAGCGGTGCGACTGTTCGAGAACCTGACCGCCACGCAGGAACCCGCCTGGCCGGAGCTGGAGCGGCTCGTGGCCGAGGCCGCGGTCCCCGTCGAGGTCCTCGCGCCCGACGACGCGACCAGCCGGCGCACGCTCGAGCAGCTCCAGGTCACGACGAAGTCCTTTCTCGGCGCCGTCGTCGTGCATACGGGCGGGCTGCTGATCGATCACGGCTGGCTGCGCGTGTACGGGAGTCCGGCGCCGGACGTCTTCGGTCAGCAGCCGGGCGCTCGGCTGCCCGGGCTGGCCGCGATGAACGACTTCCCGCCGGCGCCCGTCGCCGACTGGTCCGCGGCGCCGGGGCTCGTCGTGGCCCACGACGTGCTCGGCGGGACCTTCGTGCTCAACGGGGGCGACCCTGCCGCCGTCGGGCGTCCCGGAAATCCCGGCGAGATGATCTACCTCGCGCCGGACACTCTCCAGTGGGAACGGTTGGAGGCCGGGCACGCGGCATGGCTCGCGTGGGTGCTCGACGGCGGCCTGGCCGAGTTCACGGAGGGCCTGCGCTGGGATGGCTGGGAGGCCGAGACCCGCGACCTGAGCGGCGACAGCGGCCTGAACTTCTTCCCGCCGCTCTGGACCAAGGAGGCGCACGAGAACCTCGCCGCCACCAGCAGGGCCGCGGTGCCGATGGCGGAGCTGGTGGGGCTCGCGCGGTCCACCGCCGCGGAGATCGACGGGGTCGACCTGGGAGCGCTGGGGAAGTTCAGTGACCGGGTCTGACCTGGGCTGACACGGTCACGTCGGCCAGTTGGGGCATCGCCATCGCGCGCCGTCCCACCCGACGAGGAACGGCACGGCGTGGGGGAGCGGCGCTCCCCACACGGAGCTGCCGAGCTCGCACAGGTGGCTCAGCGCGAGGGTCAGGCTGGCGACGTGGCCGATGACGGCGACCGTCTCGCCCGGGTGCTGTTCGGCGATGCGGCGCAGGGCGGTCGCGGTCCGGGCGAGGACCTCGTGGCCGGTCTCGCCGTCGGCGACCCGCTCGTCGAGGTGGCCGTCGACGACCCAGGCGCGGAGGACGTCGGCGGTGCGTGCGCGGACGGTCGGATCGCTGCTGCCCTCGTGCTGCCCGATGCCGATCTCGACGAGTCCGGGTATCGGCTGGACCTGGAGGTCGTGTGCCGCGGCGAGGGCTTGTGCGGTCTGGCGGGAGCGCAGGGCGGTGCTGGAGTAGACGTTGCTGACGGGCTCGCCGGCCAGGGTATGGGCGGCTCGGACGGCCTGCTGATGTCCGTGGGCCGTCAGCGGCGCGTTCGGCAGGGCGCCGGCGAGGGCTGCGGTGACGTTCTCGGACTCGGCGTGGCGCAGGCACCACAGCCGGACCGGGTTGCTCATGGTGCGTGTGCTCCCGCCTGTTTCGGGCGACTCCGGGTCTATTGTCGGGCGGGCGACGATCGCGCGCCCGGAATGCCGCGAGACCACTACTACCGGGAGCGATCGTGAGAACTGGAAGCACTGGGTCGGATGACCGGTCCTACGGCGGGGCTGCGGGCGAGGCCTTCGCGGCCAAGGCGGACCGTCCGGGCCTGAACGCGCTGCACGATCGGCCCGCGGTTCTTGACCTGATCGGCCCGGTCAGCGGCCAGCGGATCGTGGATCTGGGCTGCGGGGCGGGCCACTATGCGGCAGCGCTCGTAGGCGCAGGCGCGAGCGTCGTCGGAGTGGAAGGCAGCGAGTCGTTGGCCGCGCATGCCAGGGCTCGCCTGGCAGGGAGCGACGGGTCCTCGGTGGTTCGGCACAACCTCGAAGAGCCGATGCACTTCCTGGAGGACGAATCGATGGATGGGGCGCTGTGCGCGTTGGTCCTCCATCACATCTCCCGCCGAGCTGACTTCCTTGCTGAGGTCCGGCGGGTTCTCAGACCTGGTGGATGGCTGGTGGTCTCCAGCACGCATCCGACCGCGGACTGGGGCCGGTTCGGCGGTTCCTACTTCGAGGAGCGCTGGATCCGACGACAGATCGGGTCGCAGCCCGAGGAGACGATCGAGTACCAGCACATGACGACGAGCACGATCGTCAACGAGCTCTTGGCTGCCGGCTTCACGCTGGAGCGTATGGTCGAGCCGACGCCGTTGCCGGCTCTGAAGGACCTCGATCCGAAGAAGTACGAGGAGCTCAGCGCGGCGCCCGTCTTCCTCGCTCTGAGGTTGCACAAGTAGGCACGGACTACAAGCGGTGGTTCATCGCCCACCTGGCCGGAGCGCGCGCAGGTAGCGTCGTCGATAGATACGTTGAGCGACCAGGATCAACGGGAAGAGCCCACGCCACAGGCCCCGGCCGGCGTGGGTGAGGGAGCGCAGCGTGAGGCTCACGTTCCCGTCGTCGTCCCGGTGGACGATGAACGCTTCTTCGCCGGAGACGGGATGGCCGTCCAGGGTGCCGTAGGAGAGCGCGGCCCGGTTGCTGGTCGAGACCGTCGCGATGATCTCGACCGGCTCCCGTACGCGGAAGGGTCCGATCCGAGCGACGAGCCAGTAGCGCTCGCCTTGATGCGCGCTGCGTCCTGCTTCGAGCGCCGGTTCGACGGCGAATCCGCTGCGGGTCTTGATGCCCCAGGAGAGGACCGCTGTCGAGGCCGCGTCCCAGAGGTCGGTCCCGGAGCCGAGGCGGACCGTGTGCTCGTAGGCGCGCCATCCGTCGGGCGGCTGCCACCGTTCGTCCGCGGGGGTCGTGCTGCCGACGACGCTGTAGCCAAGGGCTCGGCGGTTCAAGGGGTGTTCCACGGCCCCATCAGATCACCCGCTCCTTCACCCGGCAGTCGCTTGTCCCCGTTCCGCTCCGCTCACTAGGTTCCCTGAGATGGCCGGGACGGAAAGCAGACCGAACAGCGAGTACGCCCGGCGAGGTCTCAGAGTCCTCCTGGTGGCCGCCGCCGTGGTCATCTACATGGCGATCGACCCCGGCTGGCCATTTCTGGTGAGCGTCGTGGTCTTCGTCGTCGTCGTTCCGGTGCTCGTGTGGCTTGCCGCGAGCGCTCTCTATCCGACGGTGGAATCGGGGCTACCTGTTCCGGTCGACCGCGGATCCAACCCCGGTTTCACCGTCTATCTCGATGCCGAACCGGCCGGAGGCACGCGAGGGCTGACCGAGCTGTTCCTGGTCACCCGGGGCGCGTCGGCGAAAGACGTCGAGAAGGCTGAACTGACGGCGGGTTCGCCGGTATTCGTTCATGTGGAAGAACGTGAGGCGCGAAAGCTGCTCAGCGAGCTGGACGAGGTCGGTATCGCTGCCCGCATCGAGCTGGAATCGGCCTGATGCGTCCGACGAAGAGACGGCTCATCGCCAACGGGCTCCTGCCCGCTGCCCTGGGCGTCCTGCTGCTGGTACCGGGCTGTTCGTTGGACAACTCCGACGAATGTGCCGCCGCGACTGCTGAACATGGCGCCGTCCTGATGAGCCAGGCGGTTAGTTTCGCCGGTGAGCAAGGCGACCCGGAGGTTGGCTGCGACGATACGGCGGGTCCGCCCGCCTACGCGGTATTCGATCTGAAGCAGCGTCCGGACGAGGCCGTTCTCGCCGACCACGGATGGCTGTGCGCCGAAAGAAATGACGACGAAGAACTTCCGGGTGTCGTGTGCAGCAAGTCAGCGGAGGGCGTCCCGCTCGAACTGACGACCGCCGAGTTCATGAACGGGCCGGTGGAGGTCTGGATCTACGCAGATCCTCCCCGGAGCGAATGAGCGGTCCCGCTCACTCGATCGCGACCCCGGTCTCCCTCTCTAACGCCTCCAGCAGCCGGTTCTGGAACCCCACGTCCAGCGCCGCCGAGTGCGGTTCCTGCAGCTCCTGGTGATACCAGTACCCGCCGGTCGTCAGCGCCTCGGGCTCGTCACTCGTCGCCAGCCACTCCTGCGTGCGGTGCCCCAGCTCCAGGTCGTCCGGCGCGCCGGCCCCGCCCATGCGGGTGGGTACCCACCCGGGGTCGACGGCGTTGCTCAGCACCCCCGGCCGCAGGCGCGCGACGGCGGCCGCCAGGGCCGTGACGTACAGCTTGCTGTCGCCGTACGAGCCCGGCTTCCGCCCCCGCCAGTCGACGCCGTCGAGCACCGGGCGGCCGCTGTGGTGCGAGCCGCTGCTCAGGTAGACCAGCCGGCGCGGGCCCGGTAGCAGGGCCGTGAGCAGGTACGGGGCCACGATGTTGACCGGCATGACCGCCCGGCCGTTCCACACCCCGGCGTTGTGGATCACCGCGTCCAGCTGGGCGTCGTCGGCCAGGCTCTCGGCGAGGTCGAGGACGGCGTCCCGCTCGCCGAGGTCGGCCACCACGAGATGGGCACCCCGGTCGACCAGCGGCCGCAGGGCCTCCGCCCGGTCCGGGTTGCGCGCGTGCACGACCACCTCGTGCCCCTCGGTCAGGAGCGCGTCGGCCGCGAGGCGGCCCAGCCCGTCGGCGGAACCCGTGACGAGGATCCGGTGCACGGTCGCAGAGTCCATGACCTCGATCGTAGGCCGCGGCCCGGTTCCCGGGACCGACACCAGCCCTCAGGTCTTGGTCCGGTAGATCCGCATCGCGATCGGCCCCAGCACCGCCGTCAGCACGACGGACGCGACCAGCACCCAGAGGATCGCCGAGCTGTCCGGGCTGCCCGCCATCAGGCTGCGCTCCGCGGTGACCAGGTGGCTCACGGGGTTCACCTCGACGAAGGCACGCAGGCCGGACGGCATGGTGGCCGGGTCGACGAACACGTTCGAGGCGAACGTCAGCGGCATCAGCACCAGCATCGAGATGCCCATGACGGCGTTCGGCGAGCGCACCAGCAGCCCCAGGATGATGAAGGTCCAGCTCAGTGCGAAGGCGAACACCAGCAGGAGCAGGACACCGAGCACCACGCCGGCGAGACCGCCATCGGGCCGGAAGCCCAGCAGCAGCCCCAGCGCGATGGTGATCACGGAGGCGATCGTGTAGCGCACGGTGTCGCCCAGCAACGCGCCGACCACGGGCGACGGCCGCCAGATGGGCAGGGAGCGGAACCGGTCGAAGACGCCCTTGGAGATGTCGTTGTTCAGCGTGTAGCCGGTGTAGATGGTCACGAAAAGGATGGTCTGCACCAGGATGCCCGGAAGCAGGAACTGCACGTACGCCTGCGTCGAGCCGGCCAGCGCCCCGCCGAACAGGTACGTGAACATCAGCGTGAAGATGACGGGGGAGACCAGCACGTCGAAGAGCTGCTCGGGCACGTGCTTGATCTTCAGCAGCGCGCGCCAGCCGAACGTCAGCGTGGTCCCGAGCGCGGACGGCCGGGTGGGGCGGTCGGTCAGGGCGACGGCGTCGCGCAGGGTCGTGGTGGTCATCACGGCACCTCGGTGGTCTCGCGGGGTCTGGTGTCGCGCTCCGGGGCCGGCTCCTCGTCGTCGGGCAGCGGCTGGCCGGTGAGGGCGAGGAAGACCTCGTCGAGGCTCGGCTGGCCGAGCGTGAACTCCGGCACGCTGATCCCGGCCTCGGTCAGGGCGGGCAGCAGGCGGGGGACGGCGTCCGCGCCGTCGTCCGGGACGCGGGCCGCGATGGCGTGCGGGTCGGAGTCGTAGGTGACCTGGGTGCCGAGCACGCGCTCGGTGATCTCGGCCGCCCGGGTGCGGTCGGTCACCTCGGCGAGGCGCAGGTGCACGGCCCCCTCGCCGACGGACCGCTTGAGCTCGCTCGACGTCCCCTCGGCGATGGTCCGGCCGTGGTCGACGACGGCGATGCGGTCCGCGAGCTGGTCGGCCTCGTCGAGGTACTGCGTGGTGAGCAGCACCGTGGCGCCGTCGTCCACGAGGACGCGGACGATGTCCCACACCTGGTTGCGGCTGCGCGGGTCGAGGCCGGTGGTCGGCTCGTCCAGGAACAGCACGCGCGGGGCCAGCACGAGCGACGCGGCGAGGTCGATGCGCCGGTGCATGCCGCCGGAGTAGGTCTTGACCTGCCGCGATCCGGCGTCGGCCAGGTCGAACGCCTCCAGCAGGCCCTGGACCCGGCGGCGGGCAGCGGCGGGCGTGAAGCCGTAGAGGCGGGCGAGCATGATGAGGTTCTCGGTGCCGGTCAGGTCCTCGTCCACGGACGCGTACTGCCCGGTGAGGCCGACGGCGGAGCGGACGGCGTCGGCGTCGCGCACCACGTCGTGGCCCAGGACGCTGGCCGTTCCGGCGTCGGGCCGCAGCAGGGTGGCGAGCATGCGGACGACGGTGGTCTTGCCGGCCCCGTTGGGGCCGAGCAGGCCGAACACGCTGCCCTCACCGATCGACAGGTCGATGCCGTCGACGGCCTTGGTGACGGACTTGCGGGTGGTGAAGTGCTTGACGAGGCCGCGGGCCTCGACGGCTGGCGAGTCGGACATGGGATCCTCCCGCTCGGCGGCAGGTCGGAGGTCAGCGCGACGACGACGCCGTGGCTCGCCCGATCCGTGCGGCCAGCTGGTCGGCCAGCGACCGCGCGCGGGCCAGCTCCTCGACGATCTTGCGGACCGCGTGGTCCGGGCCGACCGGATTGCGCGCGAGGCGGTCGGGCCAGGGTCCCGTGGGCGCCGACCGCGCGACGTCCGTCGTGGTGATCGGGTAGTTGCGCCGGATGCCGCCGGCGTCGACCAGGTCCATGGCGACCTTCCACGTGCGATTCATGCGTCGGTCCCCTCGCTCGGTGGTCACTTTCTCACCGTGCTCACCGGGTCGTGGTGAGCACCGATCCAGCGTCGTCGGCACTACCGCCGTCGGACCAGGGACCAAAGTCCCGCTCTCTCGGGGGCCAAGGCCATGTGGCCGCGGCGTCGATCGGTAACACACCAGGTCAGGGCGTGTTGCGGTACCTTCTGGGCCGTGGTCATGGATCCAAAGAGTTTGGCGGTCGGGGTTGCACAGGTCGCGTTGCGGGGAATCGGGCAGGCCGACGTCGCGGACATGCTCGGCGACGTGGCCGGCGTCGCCCGGCGGACCCCCGAGACGCTCGCGTACGAGCGGTTCCTGAGGGACGTCGAGACGAAGATCGCGACCCTGCGCCGGGGAGCGGTCACGTCGCACCCCGCCGAGTCGGGGGAGATCGACGCCGTCCTGGAGCAGGTCAGGACGCGCTTCGAGGCGCTGCTCACCGGCACCGACTCGGCGGTCGCGACGGCGCACCTGGAGCCGGACCGGTTCCGTGCGCTCGTGCGGGACGCGGCCGCGGCGGAGCGGGCCCAGTTCGGCGGCGTCGGTCCCCAGGTGTACGAGGACGCCCTGGCACACGTCACCGAGGCGTTCATCGCGTTCGCGCCGAACCTCCCGCAGTTCGCGACCGTGATGCTCACGGTGATCGCGGACGGCGTGGCCGGTGTACGGGGCGGCGTCGGGCGCCTGGAGGCGAACGACGCGCGTTTGGAGGGCAAGCTGGACTCGGTCCTGTCCGGTCTGCGCCAGGCGCCGGCTCGTACGGGGCCGGTCCGGACCGGCACGCTGCCTGGCCGGGCGCCGGAGTTCGTCGACACCGGGATCCTGGACCGGCTCACCGAGCAGGTCGCGCGGGGCGGGCAGGCGACCCTGGTGTCGCTGACCGGCCTGCGCGGCGTCGGCAAGACGCAGGTCGCTGCCGAGTTCGCGCGGCGCTGCATCAGCGACGGATGGCCGGTGATCGCGTGGGTGAACGCGGAGTCGCAGGAGTCCCTCACGACGGATCTGACCGTGCTGGCGAACGAGGTCGCCGGTGTGCGCGACGGCGAGACGACCGACGCCCTGCTGGGCAGGTGGCGGGCCGCATGGAACAGCGAACCCGACCCGCGGCGGCTCCTCGTGCTCGACAACCTGACCGACGCCGCGCACGTGCGCGGTCTGCTGCCCGACACCGGTGCGGCGACCGTGATCGTGACGACCTCGGACGCCTCGGCCGTGATCTCCCGGGACGTGCTCGACGTCGGGTCCTGGACGCCGGAGCAGGCGGTCAGCTACCTGCTCGCCTGGACCGGGCTCGACGACCCGGACGGCGCGCTGCGGGTCGCCGAGGAGGTGGGCTTCCTGCCGCTAGCGCTCGCGCAGGCCTCGTGGGTCATGGGCCAGCGGCGTCGCCGGAAGCCCGACTACGGCTTCGACGAGTACGTGGGCGAGCTCGACGAGATCGGGATCGACCGGGTCCTGACCGCCGAGCGGGGCGGGGAGTACCCGCTCAAGACCGCTCAGGCGATCGAGCTGTCGGTCCAGGCGACGCTCGAGGCGTGCGACGACGACGCCCCGGGGGCTGCCGTGCTCGGCGTCCTCGCGCACCTCGACCCCGCGGGCGTGCCCGTGGCCTGGCTCGACGTGCTCGACAAGGCGGCCGGTGGTCTCGACGTGGTCCTGGACGCGATGGAGGCCAGCGCCCTGGTCACGCCGTCGCAGGACGGCACGAGCATCGTGATGCACCGTCTCGTCGGGCGGCTGCTCCGCGACCGTCCCGGTACGGAGTGGGACGACGCGGGTGGGCACGTCGCCGACGTCCTGGGGAGCGTTGAGGCCGCGGGGGACTTCTGGGACCAGCGGCAGTGCTCGATGCTGCTCGGCAACCACGCCACCGCGGTCCTGGCGTACGCCGGCTCCGACGAGGTGGCCGAGCGGCTGATCGGTATCGCCATCTCGAGCGGCCACTCCCTGAACACGCTGCACCTGCTGCAGCCGGCGATCGCCCTTCTCGAACGGCTCGTCGTGACGGCCGAGGGCAGTCTGGGACCTGACCACCTGTTCACGCTCACCGCACGGGACAACCTCGCCGGCGCCTACGAGTCGGCCGGTGACCTGGGTCGGGCGGTTCCGATGTACGAGCAGAACCTCGCCGACAGCGAGCGGGTGCTGGGCCCCGACGACCCCGACACGCTCACGTCACGCAACAACCTGGCCTACGCCTACCAGGTCGTCGGTGACCTGCGACAGGCCGTCCCGTTGCTGGAGCGGACCCTCACCGACCGTGAGCGGCTCATGGGGCCCGACGACCCGGGCACCCTCCTGTCCCGCAACAATCTCGCCCACGCCTACCAGGCGCTCGGTGACCATGACCGCGCGGTCCCGCTGTACGAGCAGAATCTCGCCGACCGGGAGCGGGTGCTGGGCCCCGACGACCCCGACACCCTCGCGTCACGCAACAACCTCGCCTACGCCTATGACTCCGCGGGCGACCTGCCCCGGGCCGTCAAGCTGTACGAGGAGACCCTCGCCGACCGGGAGCGGGTGCTGGGACCCGACCACCCCGACACCCTGATGTCCCGCAACAACCTCGCCGGCGCCTACGACTCCGCGGGGGATCTGGCTCAGGCGGTCCCGCTGTACGAACAGACCCTCGCCGACGGCGAGCGGGTGCTGGGACCCGACCACCCGAGCACCCTGATCTCGCGGAACAACCTCGCCGGCGCGTACGTCACGTCGGGTGACCTGGGCCGAGGCGTGCCGCTGTACGAGCAGAACCTCGCCGACCGTGAGCGGGTGCTGGGGGCCGATCATCCGGACACGCTCATGTCGCTCGGCAACCTCGCGCACGCCTACGAGGCCGCGGGCGACCTGGACCGGGCCCTTCCCCTGTACGAGCGGGCGCTCGCCGACCGAGAGCGGGTGCTCGGGGCGGATCACCCGGACACGCTCACGTCGCGCGATCATCTGGCGCTCACGCTGTCCTCGGCGGGCCAGCATGCGCGCGCGGTGGAGCTCGCGACGACGAACTCGGGACTTTCGGCCGGACGGTTCGGGCCGACCGACGCGCGCGCCCTGGACGGGCTCGACACGCTCGGGTACGTGCAGGACGGTGCCGGGGAATCGGGTACTGCGAAGGAGACCTGGCTCGGGGCTCATGCGACCGCCGTTGAGTGTCTTGGGGACGAGCATGCGGTTACCCGGCTGTTGGCTGAGCGGCTGAGCCTGGGGTGACCCGGGGTCGTAGCTGGCGGGCGCCTGCGGCCGGGTACCTTGTCACGCAAGGAACTGCTATCGTGTGATGCATGATACCGACGTCGGACATGGTCCTGACGCAGTTCCGCAAGGGTGTCGTGGAGTACTGCGTCCTGGCCTGCCTGCGCTCCGGGCCGGCCTACGGGCTCGAGCTCGCCGAGCGCCTCGGCACGGACAGCACCCTGCTGACCAGCGAGGGAACGCTGTACCCGCTGCTGTCGCGCCTGCGTCAGCAGAACTGGGTCACCACCACCCAGGTGCCCTCCGCGGTGGGCCCTCCGCGCCGGTACTACGAGATCACCGACGAGGGCCGGGCGGCGCTCGACACCTTCACCGCCACCTGGTCCCGTTTCACGGCAGACGTCCGCACGACCTTGGAGTCCTGATGACCGCGACCCCCGACCTTCCTCCGCTCGTCGAGGCCTACCTCGCCGACCTGGACCGCGCCCTGGCGGGCGCCGACCCGCGTGAGCGCGCGGAGACCGTGGCGGCAGTGCGCGAGCATGCCGCCGAGCTGCTCGCACGGTACGGGAGCGACGACGAGGCAGCCCGCCGCGTGCTCGACGAGCTGGGCACCGTCGACGCCATCGCGGCCGAGGTGACGCCCGCCCCCGTGCCCGCCACCCCGGCCCGTCTGGCCCCGGCGCCGAAGACCGAGGCCACCGACGTGGTGCTGCCGATCCTCGCCGTCGTGCTCTGGCCGCTGGCTCCGGTCACCCTCGTGTGGGCGATCATCCGGCTGCGCGCCGGGGTGGGCACCCGCGGCCTGCAGTGGCTCACGATCGTGCTCAGCGCGATCCCCACGCTGGGCGGCATCGTGCTCCTCCTGCTGCACAGCCTGAACCTCCTCGGCCGGTGAGCGACGGACCGGGGGCGAGGGATCAGATGTCGTAGCCCCCGGAGACCTCGATCGACTGGGCGTTGATCCAGCGGTTGTCGTCGGAGAGCAGGCTCGCGATGACGTCGCCGACGTCGTCGGGCTCACCGACGCGGCCCAGCGCCGTGCGGCCGGCGAGCTGCGCCTCGAACTCGTCGTTCAGGCCGCCGCCCAGCTCGGTGCGGATCGCGCCGGGGGCCACCGAGTTCGCCCGGATCCGGCGGTCGCCGAACTCCTTGGCCATGTAGCGGGTCAGCACCTCGAGGCCGCCCTTGAAGCTGGCGTACGGCGCGACCCCTGCGGTGGCCACGCGGCTCGTCGCGCTGACCAGGTTCACGATCTGGCCGCCGTCGGCGATCAGCGGCAGCAGGGCCTGGGTGAGGAAGAACGGGCCCTTGAGGTGTACCCGGAACAGGCCGTCGAACTGCTCCTCGGTGACCGTGGCGATGGGGTTGTAGAGGCCGTACCCGGCGTTGTTGACCAGGTAGTCGACGTCGGTGCGGCCCCAGGTCTCCTGCACGGTGCTGCGGACCGTCGCGGCGAAGGCCGGGAACGTGGTGGTGTCGGTGACGTCGAGCTCCAGTGCCACCGCCGTGCCGCCGTCGGCCTCGATCTTGCCGACGACGTCCGCGGCCGCGTCCGGGTTGCTGTTGTAGGTGAGGACGACGCCGAGGCCGCGCTTGGCGCAGGCGAGTGCGGTGGCGGCGCCGAGGCCGCGGCTGCCGCCGGTGATGATCACGATGTTCATGACACTGAGTCTTCGGCCGGGGTGGCGTCCGGAGAAGGGCGGGACTGCCTAGGAGTGATGCACCCTGGCAGCGGGAACCGCGACGTCCCGCACTAGGCTGAGCCGCATGCCCGACCGCGTGCTCAAGGTGCCCACCCTCGACGAGGTCGCGCAGCGGGCCGGGGTGTCGCGGTCGGTGGCGTCGCGCGCCATGAACAACGCCCGCAACGTGAGCCCGGCCAAGCGGGAGGCGGTCGCCCGGGCGGCGAGCGAGCTCGGGTACGTCCCGAACGCGACGGCCCGCGCCCTGGCGACGAGCACGGGCGGGTCGGTGGTTTTCGCCGTCTCCGACGACGACCCGGCGCTGTTCGGCGACCCGTTCTTCTCGCAGGTGCTCGTCGGCGTGGCCGGGGCCCTGGACCGGTCGGAGCTGGATCTGACGCTCATGCTCGCGTCGTCCGAGCGTGGCCAGGCCCGGATCGACCGGCTGCTGCGCTCGCGGCGGTCCGACGGCCTGATGCTCATGGCCCTGCGCGGGGACGACCCGCTGAACCGGCTGGTGGCGGAGACCGACCTGCCGGTCGTCGTCGGCGGCCGGCCGTTGCGCGGCGAGGCGCGCTGGTACGTCGACGTCGACAACCGGGGTGGCGCCCGTCTCGCGACCGAGCACCTCCTCGGGTCCGGACGCCGTCGTATCGCGACCATCACCGGCCCGATGGACCTGCAGGCGTCGGTCGCCCGGTACGACGGGTTCGTCGACGCCATGGCGGTGGCGGGACAGGGCTCCGACCTGGTCGAGCACGCCGACTTCAGCTTCGACGGTGGCGCCCGGGCGATGGAGCGGCTGCTCGCCGTCAATCCCGACATCGACGGCGTCTTCGCGGCGTCGGACAACATGGCGGCCGGCGCCGTCCGCACCCTGAAGGCGCAGGGCCGTCGCGTGCCCGACGACGTCGCCGTGGTCGGGTTCGACGACCTGGAGATCGCGCGTCACACGGAGCCGGCGCTCACCACCGTCAGCCAGCCGATCCGTGGACTCGGTCAGGAGATGGCCACGATGCTGGTGCGCCTGATCGCTGGTGAGTCGCCGACCCCGGTGATCCTGCCGACCCGCCTGGTCGTGCGGGGGTCGGCGCCGGGCGCGGACTGACTCCGGGCCCGGCCGGGGTCAGTACTGCGTGTACTTGACCCACTCGTAGGTCGCCGTCCGCTGGCCGGTGTAGTTGAACGGCCCGAGCCAGCCGTCGACGCCGATGCCCGGCCACAGGTTCATCATGATGCGCTGCGGGCGTGTGGGGAGCGGGCCGCGCGAACCGTTCTCCTGGTGCACGAGGCGCCCGTCGACGAACCAGTTGATCGTGCCGCCGTTCCACCACTCGATGGCGTAGTCGTGGTACCCGGCCGCGGCGTCGAAGCCGAGGTCGATGACCGACTCGTGGCCGCCGACGCCGTTCGTGAAGTAGTTGGTCTGCATCTGCCGGGTGTTCTTGCCGAGGATCTCGACGTCGATCTCGTCCCACGGCTGGCCGTCGCCCGGCCCCGTGTAGGTGAAGAACGAGGTGACGATGCCCGACCCGGCCGCCGCCTTCATCCGCACCTCGAAGCGCCCGTAGGAGTACAGCTCGTTGCTGCGGTACTCCCCGGAGGCGTACGGCCGGCCCGAGCAGCCGCCCGGGCAGGAGGTGTTGTCCAGGTTCAGGCCCAGGACGCCGCCGTTGTGCCAGGCGTGGTCGGCGCGCCAGCCCGCGTTGAACATGCCGCCGTTGGTCCAGCCGTCGGCCTTGTGCCAGAGGCTGGTGTTGTAGGTGTCGAGGTTGTCGGTGAAGCTGCCGCCGACGGCGGCGGCCGGGGGCGTCAGGCCCGGGGTGGCTGTGAGGCCGAGCAGCAGGCCGAGGGCCAGGGCTGGGGCGAGGCCGAGGAGCCGGCGTCGGCGCCGGGCTCTGGCTCGGGTGGTGGAGCGGTGCTGCGTCGTCGTTGATCGCATGCGGGCCTCCGTTTTTCTTGGTTTTTCGGCTGGTTGGTGGGCGGTGTTAGGGGCGGACGTCGCCGTCAGTGGTGGGCGCCGAGCAGCGGCTGGGCGAGCTCGATGAGCTCCCGTGCCTGCTCGGGGAACCACTGGCCGGCGGCCGGGGCGACCATGCCGCGCTCGGGGTCCTCCGGCCCGCCGAGGCCGCGGAAGCACTGGCCGTCGGACTCGCCGGGGATCTTGATCCACAGCAGGGCGTCGACGAGCTCGTTGCCGGTGTCGGTCGTCGGCCTTTGGCCCAGCCCTCGGTCCGGTGGGTTGCACCAGGTCTCGGCGTCGGGATAGACGCCGACGGGCGCGGCCCAGGCGCCCCGGCCGTTGCGGCTGGTGTCGACGACGAAGTGGGTGGTGGGCTCGACGTCGCCCAGCGCCAGCTCGTAGCGGGAGTCGATGCCTGTGGTGTTCAGCGCCGGGTCTGCCGCCGTCGGGCTCCAGACGCCCTGGTTGGACAGGGTGACGCCGGTCCAGTCGTTCGCCGGGCCGCCGCTCCAGTACTGGTTGCCGCAGCCGGCGTAGTCGCCGGGGGAGACCTGCGTGACGTAGGCGATGCACTGGGAGACCCAGGTGCCGTAGGCGACGCTGTTCTCGGTGAACTCGTAGTTGGACACGTTGAGGAAGAACCCGTCCGCGCGCTCGACGCCTGCCTTGACGAGTCGGTCGGCGGACTCGCCGACGTTCAGCCAGGACGCGCCCGTGCCGTCCAGGTACACGACGGTGTTCGGCAGCTCCTGCAGCCGGTCGACGGCGTAGTTGAGCATCTCGAACCGCTCCGCCGCGGCATCCCGGCCGGTGGTCTCGGGGTCGTACTCGGGCGGCCGGCAGTTCTCGAGCTGTCCGTCCAGCGTGGTGTACCAGGGGATGACGCCGAGCCCGTCCGGCTCGAGGACGACGGCGACCTCCTCGCGGCCGATGCCCGCGGCGAAGCCGTCGATCCACGCCTTGTACTCCGCGACATCGCGCGCGCCGCCGGCCGAGTAGAGCGCGCAGTCGCGGAACGGGATGTTGTACGCGACCAGCACGGGGACCTTGGTGCCGGTGCGCTTCACCAGCTTGTGGACGTCCTTCCTTACCTCGGCGGGGGTGCCGTCCGTGAACCAGGTGGAGCTGGGGATCTTGCTGAGCAGCAGGGCGTCCCGCTTGGCCTGGCCGCGGAGGGCGTGTGCTGCTTCTTTCGTGGAGCTCTGGGGGTTGTTGTAGAGCTTGGTGCCGGGGCTGAGGACGTCGTTGGCTGCCCAGGCTGGGGTGCTGCTGCTGAGGAGTGTGGTGCCGCCGAGGAGGGCGGTGCCGAGCGCGCACGCGGTGAGCGCGGCCAGGAGCCGGCGCGGTCGTCTCATGAGGGTTCTCCCAAGGTCTCTGCGAACGCGTCGTTGCGTGTTCGTCGCGGTGCTGCATGGGACGTGCACAGAACTGGAATATTGTGGAAGCGCTCCCAGTCTGACCATGGTGTTGGGAGGTGAGGGAGCGTGTCAAGGGTTGCCTGGCCGGATCCGTTGCTGCGGCTGTCGACCCAGTCCGGACGGCGGCTCTGTCACTGGCGTCTCTCAGCCCGCTGTGCCCACCACGGTTCGGTGCCGACGGTGGTAGTCGCTCGGAAGCGAGCCTGCGGCCGGTGTTCGGCGACATCAGGCTGAGGGCCACCGGGGCAGGCCTGGGGCCTGATCATGCCGCCCCGGAGCACGGAGCCGGCTCGGCCGGAGAGCGTCGTCGTTTCTGACGATCCCGTTCAGCAAGGACCTCGACTACTGCTACCTCGATGTCAACGTGGCCGACCCCGGCACGACGTTCGCAGGGGTCGCCGCACGGTTCGACGACGGTGTGCAGGCCGTGGCGGACAGCGCGGTCGTGAAGCACACCGGGCCCATCGAGGAGGTGTCGCTCGGGTACTGGTCGCGCGGCCGCGTGCTCCTGGTGGGCGACACCGCCCATGCCACCCCGCCGAGCCTGGCCCAGGGCGCGGCCATGGCCATGGAGGACGTGCACGTGCTCGGCGAGCTGCCCCGAGCCGCGCCGTCGATCCCCACCGCCCTGCGCGCGCACGAGCTGCGCAGGGGTTCCTGGGTCGGGTCCAGCAGAGCAAGCAACGGGACCGTACCCGTGGCCTGCACCCGCGGCGCGCAGCCTCTTGCTCCGGACCGAGGGACGGATGCTGTTCCGCGCGAACTACCGTGGTCTAGGCGGTGGTGCGTGAAGCGGTCGTTGACTGCGTTGACGCCCGAGGCTGAGCCATGGGGTATCGGGGGAGTTGAATCGGTCCGTGCATCATGCTTCGTGTGAATCAGGATCCGAACTCAGGGTCGGTCCCTGCGACGTTTCGCAGGAACTTGGGTTTATTGGCTTGGTGACGATCGGACTCGCAACCATTCCCGCCGTGACCACGGTCGCAAAGGTCTGCGCACCAGGTGCCCTGAACGCAGTCATGAGAGGCGTTCTGTTAGTCGCGCGGCCTCGAAGTCAATGTATCGGCTGATTGTTACTTCGGTTTTATCGACGAACTTTACTCTGCAAACACAGAGAAATGGCCCGTACGCTGACGTTTTGAAGCCTATGCGCTTCTTGCCTCTGTTAAGAATTTTAGCTGTGCTGGGCGAGAATTTCGGCCCCATCTGGAAAGTGGCAGCTTTGATGTCGCTCAAGTCATCAGGGACACCAAAACTCGAACGATTATAACCCGATAGGTAGACGAGCACGTCGTACCAGCCGTCGCGTGACATTGAGGGAGCGGCGATATGCACAATGTGCACTCCTCGCTGGGTCCTGCCAAGCGTCGTACGGCGATCCTCGAGCGTCCCCACGCCGCTTGGATCTGCGCTCTTGGAGTCTGAATCTGGGGCGACGCTGACCAAGCCAATTGCGCTGCGACTAAGTTCAGCAGATAGAAGCCCGGGGATACTAATCTTTATACCGTCGCCGCGTTGAACTCGAGAACGAATAGCCTCAACGATCGACACCCACTGTTTGCGCCCGCAGACGAGAACGATCAAGATCAGACCAATCCATGCAAGCGTCTCGAGCAGGGGGACGGTCGCCAGGTACGCCCTCATATCTCGATAGTCCGCTTGCCCACACTGTTGCGCCAGCCGGCCCCCGGGTGAATGGTCAAGCGCTTGTACTGTGCGGCGGAGAGCAGGAAGTACAGGACTCGGTCTCTCGTCTTCCGGCGCCCCGTGAGCGGTAGGTCGACTGCCTCATCACCAGACGAGAGCACCGATCGGTCCAGCCGCTTGCGCCATGGGGGGCAAGGTGGGTCTAGCACGTTCGAGGCACGAAGGCCAAACACGTAAGGCGAATGGAAGCTTGCCGAGTATCGCGGCGATCACCGAGCGCCCGGATCGCACCAAGCGCGAGCGAACGGAAGAAGAGCGCGATCATGAGACCAGCGCTGCCGGTGTGCTGCCTAAGAGCAGCGCCATGCTGTGGCCGCCGAGACGAACACCATCGAGTTCGTGCAGATCTGCGCGGCGGCGCTGCAAGACGATGGGTGCCTAGGACGCGTGCAAACGTCGCCGATTGGGCTCGCGGCCCACCTGCCATGTCGGTCTTGAAGGATGGCCTTGCGCCCCTGGACAGGAAGCGAATCGCTGGGAGCAAGGTCGGTGTACGGACTGACAGGCAATGTAGGGCACCGCTGGACGCCATGCCACGTGCTGTCACCACCGGTGCCACGCCGGCTACCAGCGGCGAGGCCCAGGGAGTTAGGCGCGGGTGATTTCCCAATGTGGCCGGGTGAAATCCTCTGCGAGGACGGGACGAGCGCAGGTGCCTGCTGGATGATCCCCACCATGGGGATATTGCTGATCAGGGAGAGCAGCCATCGAGGGCCGCTTGTTCGTGCTTGCTCTCCCTTGGCTGTTAATTGCGATGGTTCGCGAGTCTTCCTTGCGGAACGCAGCGTTTGTGTGGGCGAGCGGAGGAGCAAGTGAACTCGCGAGCCTTACGCTTCAAGCTCTGGGCAATGGAATCAAAGTACTACTGGCGGCTCAGATCGCAGGTCCAGGCCACTGGCGCCCACATTACGGGAGCAAGGCTGGCCATGGCCGCGCGTGTCTCGGATTCTGCGAGTTTGATCGGAACCGGGAGCCGGGCACTTTTCACCGCAATCCTCGGACTTGTGCCACCTGTAGTTGCACTGCTACTAACTCAGAGCACCGCGAAGATTGACGGGCACTCCTTTTCGCTTCCCGTCACCGTCAACCGAATAGCCGAATGGCTGTCGTCGCCGATGTCGTCCCTCGCCGATTCAGGCACGCTGCCGACTGCCGCAATCGAAGTTGCCGGAGTGTTTGTCGCCATCTACTTCGCGACTGTAACGTTCGTCGTATCAACCAGCTATAAGGATGCGACCAGGCGACTTCGAAACCAAGTTATTCGACTCCCAGAATCGCGATGGTATGTCGTATTTTTTACGCAAGCTGTCGTTTACACGGCTCTTGCGCTAGCGCTACCATTAATCAACCAAACGCCAACGCACATTACCCTCGTTCTTGCTGGACTGGCCGCCGCACTCGTGGTTCTTTCGTTCGGCAGGATCTGGATTACACTGTTTGTGCTCCTTGAGCCAACATCGCTGTTCCCGCAGATTTTGCGGAATTTGAATCGTTGGGTGCATAGAGCCTACAAGCTCGGAAAGCGGCAACGCCAATCTGCCCTTGGTGTTCGTCGAGCCAACGAGAAGGTTCGGGAAAACTTAGAAGCGCTCGCCGATCTCGTCACGCTCATACTGGATAGGGAGCACGAGCGCGCAGGTGACCGGGGCATCTCAGCCAGTTATGACCCGAGAATTGCAACAGCCCACCGCAATCTCCGGGCCGTCTGGGAGGGTTACGCGCGGCGAAAGCATGTAATTCGGACTCTTTCAAACTGGAATCCATCGCGCTTTCAGGCGAAGGACTGGTTTCTGACATCGCACTCCGAAGTCAGTGTTGCGCTGGCGACCGGGACGTCGCTACCGGCCGCAGAAGTAGTCGACGAACTCTGGTTTGAGCGCCACATATCTGATCTTATTGAGCGGCTGCAGTCTGGTCGAGACATCCGTTCAATCGAGAGCATTCTGCGTGGAGCACCATCGTTTACTCGGACGCTCGGGGCGCTCGGTCAATTTGAAGAACTTCGGCTGTGGGTAAACGCGACTACGTTTGCTCCGATGGCTTCGGTGGCGGCGTATGCGCGTGAGCGAGGAACGCTCCCTGTCGTGACGGGAGGGGCCGAATCCTCCAAGGGGCACCTAACCAGAGAGCAGCATTTCGCACTTCCCAGCGAGGCCAGTGCGCATAATCTCTCAGATTTCGTGATGTTGGAATCTCTCAATGCGTGCCTCGGTCACACGGAATACTTCGGCAGAATGACCGGTGTCCTGCCAATCGCTGCAACATTCGTCACGGTACAAAAGAGTCCGCTAGTGGCGAGCAAGGTAGTACTCCAACTCATTACGAACCTCCGAATGGCGATAGCTGTCGAGCGTAAGATCGAGCGCAGTCGGGTCACACCAGACAGCGCTATCGGTCAGTTGGTAGCGCGTGCGCTAGCAACTGAGACGGTGGATCAGCTTGAGGAGCTCACAAAGTCTATTGAGAGCGAGATATGGACTTGGGTACTTGAGGTCGGCGAGGCAAATACATGGGCAGCTGGTGCGGCCCTGGGGCGAGCCTTCGAATTGCGAGAGAAGCTTGGTGCGACAGTCCGCAGCGCACGTGCCTTGCTGCTTGCATGCGAGGTTGCGCATGTCGAAAAGGATGACAGATGGCCGGATACCAACATCGACGCGTATGATCAGCGTGTTCAGAATCTGGGTGAAATTCTTGAAATGCCGATCGCAAAATTGGCTTCAGCTGTCGACTCGGCCCCTGACTCATATCGGCCTGATCACTTTGGATGGGCTTACTACACGGCGCACGAAAACCTCCTTCGACGCGTCCTCGATCGGAATTATGGGGACGCTGATGAATTTCGACAGAAGCTCAGCTTGCTCTACTGGACTGGCGATGTAGCTACACAACGGTTGCTCGCGACAGTGAGACGCCACGACCAGAGTGTAATTAACTCTTATGTTGCTGAACCGTATCTGAGATTTATGCAGCTTAGCGGCATAGCATTGGTTCTTGCTGCGGTGACGAAGGACGATGAATTGTTCTCTCCATTCGATTTGGTCTGGACGTACCTGCTATCTGACACGGCGAGGGCGACGCTCGTCCTCGGTCGTGCGGCTGCGACGCTGTCCTCTGAGAGTGCAGTCTTCGCGCTCACTCCCGGTGGCTTGGAGCGTTCGGGCATCGAAACTCGTGCAAACAGGGTGATCGAGGATCTGGGCGTTCCTCGCCGAGTTTCTGGATTTGATGTTTTCGAAAACCCGATTGGAGATGCCGCACAGGGGCGTCTCAATCTGACCGAGGGGGCGAGGATACTGCTTCGAGAAGTTGGATATAGGCACTTTGAAGGAGTGTTCTATGCTCATTGGCTCCGGGCGCGGGCGGTTGCAGCTGGGGCCACGCCGCCGACCGAGGTGGAGCGATATATGCGCGGCTTCGACTTCGAGGACGCTGATCCTGATGCCTGACTCCGTAATTCTGTCAGAGTTGCCCGAGAGAAGTAGTGCTGATCCCTGGGCGCTGTATCGAAATGAGCAGTTGGCAGGTCGTAGGGGTAGGGTCGATCGGGACGGCTTCTATGTGGGGATGCTCAAGAGCGACATCAGAAATCAGCGCTACGCTTATGACGTCTCAGTCCTGCCGGAGTGCATCGATCCGGCCATGGCGTCAAAGGCACTGTTCACGCTTCTGAATGATTTCAGTCAGCATGAATATGATCGGAATCCGATCGGTCCGATAATATCGTTTGTAGATGTGTTGCTCGATGAATCTGTCAGAAGTGGTGGCATGTTGACGGAGTTGAGCGCGATTGCGGGCGAGATGGATGAGGGGTCTTCGTTGCGCTCAAGATCGAGCGCAGCGCTTTCCCTTGAAGCGGGCAGATGGCCGTCCCTGGCCTACATTCCACGCTGGTCTGTGGCCAAGGTTCGCGGTGAGATCTTACAAGCTGGGGCCGATTCGGCCAGCGCCCGGGTGCGCATCCCAAGAGAGAGAATTCGCCCGGTCAAACTACGAAGGGCTAACAGGGCCAAGTGGCGTCGGGCCATCAAGGGGCTCAGGCGGATCGACGATCGAGAACTTTTCGGGGAAGAGCGTTTGGCATGGGACGGCTACCTGTTTTCTAATCATGTAGCTACTCAGGAGTTGGCTGTGGCTGCTACGACTGCCCCGATTGGCTGGGATGCGCGCGGAACTTTTGAGAAGACCGTCACATCACCTTATATGGCCTACCGGCGCCTCGGATTTGCGAAATTTTGGGTCGAAGTGATTGACGATTCGGTAGATTTTCTTAATAGCATAACGAGGGATCGATCGATTTTCGGAGATGATGCATTTGGTTTCTCAGTGGTCGGCTTGCCATCGTCTAGTGAACTCAGTGCAGCGATGGGGGATTTGCGAAATGGGCTGCTCACTGTCGAGCGAGCGCACAACATGTTTATGTATCCGAAGTATGCGAAGCGACGCGAAGATCCGGCTGAGAATAACTAGGGGAGCGTGCCGCGGCGCGTGTGCCGCTCTGCCGGGGTGTTGGTGTTGGTCATGCATTGAGGTGGGGCGCCTCCCCCAGAGGGAGCGCCCTGTGGATCGGGGGAGCGGACATTGGGACTCCGGCTCCTGGCCCTGTCGCAAGCGACTCAGGGCCGTTGAGGGCCAATCAGCGCCGCTTACAGCCCTCCAGAATGCACGAAGCCCAGGTCGGGAACAGTCTCTGACCTGGGCTTACGCTCTCTGAGCGGGCGACGGGAATCGAACCCGCGTAATTAGTTTGGAAGACTAAGGCTCTACCATTGAGCTACGCCCGCAAGCCCGCGCTCGAAGCACGGTGCGGGCGTTACCTTAGCAAACCTCAGGCCCTGCCAGCGGTTCTGTCCGCGCGGCGTGCCGACGTCGGGCAGCGGGCCACGGCCACGAACCCAAGCCGCTCCGTCGAGCCCGGGCCCCTGGCAAGCCAAGCCCCCGGCGAGCCAGCCCCAGGCCAACAAGGCACCTCACACACCCCGCGTCCCCTCCGGCGCCACCTGGTCGACGTCGGTCCACACCTCTGTCATCTCCACGATGACCCCGTCCCGCACCGTGATGAACGTCGCCACCTCGAAGTGCTGCACCACGCCGTCGTGCACCCCGGTCACATGCGCACGCCCGGCCGCCCGATCGCCCTCGGCCACACAGTCCTCCAGCCGGAAGTTCTGAAAGCCCGGATATTCCGCATTGAGCCGCACCCACGCAGCGCCGTCGAACGTCTCCCCGGTATGCACGTAGCGGCAGGTGAACGAAGGATCGAGCAAGCTCGGCAGCTCGTCCCAGCGATGCCCGTCGATCACCTCCGCGAGTCGCTCCATCACTTCTCGCGCCGACTTCAGTGCTGACATCGACGCGAATGTCATACCTCGCCAACGGACCGCCCCACCTCCCGGAACGTCTCCAGCGCCGTCCGCACCGCCAGCCGCTCCGCGTGATCGGGCCGCAGGATCGCCACGATCCACCGCGCCGCGTCCATCCCGTGCACCGGCCGCAGCACAAGCCCGGCCCCGGGCGCCGTCGAGTACCGCGGCAGCACCGCCACTCGGTCGCTCGCGGCGACCAGTGCCTCGATCAGCCGGTTGTCCCGCAGCCGCTGCGCCACCTGGACCGGCTCGCCCGCCGTCGTCTCGACCGCGATGCGCAGCCCGTCGAACGGGTACCCGAGCGGCACGCCGTACCACTCGTAGGCCACCAGATCCCGAGCCGTGACCCGCGCCTTGGCGGCAAGCGGGTGGTCAACACGCAGCGCGATATCCAGCGGCTCCCGCAGCAGAGCCGCCGTCACCAGGTGCTCGGCGCCCGCCGGCACGGGACCGGTGAAGCTGTGCCCGATCACGATGTCGTGGTCCGCGACCATCCCCGAGTACTCCGACTCCGCAATGTCCATGTCGCTGCACTCGAGCGAGACGTCCGTCGAAGCGAGCCGCTCCAGCACACCCGGCAGCAGCACCGTCGCCGCGCTGGGCAGCGTCGCCACGCGCACCGTGCCCGACGCCGAGCCCATGAACTCGTCCCACCGCGCCTGCACCTGGGCGACCGTTCGGGAGACCTCGCGACCGCCGTCGGCCAGGAGGCGACCCGCCTCGGTGAGGCGCAGGCCCCGGCCGTGCGGCTCGACGAGCGGGATGCCGCGCAGCTCCCGCTGGGCGGTGCGCAGCTGCTGCGACACCGCCGACGGCGTCCTGTGCGTCGCCTTGGCCACGGCGGTCACGGAGCCGCGGTCGGCGAACTCGCGCAGCAGGTCGAGGTGGCGCGGGTCCACGCGGGAGAGGTCGTTCATGTAGGCAGCCTACAAGGACGCGTAGAACATTTCGCTTGTCCTTCAGAGCCGCGAACGGGAGGCTCGGGTCATGCCGATCTCGCACCGCCTGCTCGCCGCGTCCGTCGCGGTCATGTGGGGGCTCAACTTCATCGCGATCCACGCCTCGCTGGAGCAGTTCCCGCCGTTCCTGCTCGCGGCCCTGCGGTTCGCGGTCATCGCGATCCCCACCATCCTGCTGGTGCCGCGCCCGAAGGTGCCGGTGCGGTGGCTGCTGGGCTACGGGATCGGGTTCGGCACCCTGCAGTTCCTGTTCCTCTACTGGGGCATGGCCGTCGGCATGCCGACGGGCCTCGCATCGCTCGTGCTCCAGTCGTCGGCGCCGTTCACGGTGCTGCTCGGCGCGGTGTTCTTCCGCGAGCGGGTGTCCGCCCGGCAGCTCGTGGGCCTCTCGGTCGCGACCCTCGGGCTCGCCGTCGTCGGCTGGTCCCAGGCGCAGGCCGCCGCGTTCGGACCGTTCCTGCTGGTACTGGCCGGCGGCTTCGGCTGGGCGATCGGCAACGTGTCCAGCGCCCGGGCCAAGGCTCCCAATCCGCTGCACCTGACCCTGTGGATGTCCGTGGTGCCGCCGGTGCCCATGTTCCTGCTGTCGCTGGTCATCGAGGGGCCCGACGCCATCGCCCGCTCCTTCGTGCCCGGCCCGCAGATGCTCCCCGCGCTCCTCGGCCTCGCCTACACCGTGCTGATCGGCACGCTGGCCGGCTCCGGCGTCTGGACCTGGCTCATGGCCCGGCACCCCGCGGGCGTCGTCGCCCCGTTCTCCATGCTGGTGCCCGTGGTGGGACTGAGCGCGTCGGCCGTGCTGCTCGGCGAGCAGATCGGGGCGACGACGGCGGCCGGCGCGGGCCTCGTCATCGCCGGAGTGCTCTGGGGCGCGCGGCGTCGCGTCACAGCGCCGCCCGCCCCAGATCAGTTCACACCAGAAGAAGTCATCCCTTCACCGACCCCGACGCCAGCCCAGCCACGTAGTACCGCTGCAGCGCCACGTACAAGATGACGCACGGGATCATCGCGATCACCGATCCCGCCGCCAGCAGCCCGAAGTTGACCTGCCCGTACGCCCCCTGCTGCAGATTCACCAGCGACACCGGCAGCGTGTAGAGGCTGGAGTCGGTCAGGAACGTCAGCGCCCCGAGGAACTCCGTCCACGACGCGAGGAACGCGTACAGGGCGGCGGTCGCGGTCCCCGGGATCACCAGCGGACGCAGCACCGACACCAGGATCCGCAAGGTCCCGGCCCCGTCCACGTGCGCCGAGTCCTCCAGCTCGGCAGGCACCGCGGCGAACGTGTTGCGCATGACGAAGATGCCGAACGGCAGGTTCACCGTTGTGTAGAAGAGCACGAGGCCGAACAGGCTGTCCGTGAGCCCCATGACGTTCATCTGCAGGTAGAGCGGGGTGAGGATCGCCTGGAACGGGATCATCAGCGTGACCAGCACCAGCCCGAACAGCAAGGTCCGGCCCCGGAACGGGAACCGCGCGAAGCCGTACCCGGCCAGCGTCGCCAGCACCGCGGTGAGCACCGCCGTCGACACGGAAACGATCGCCGAGTTGAGGATGCCGCGCCACACCTCGGGCTGGTCGATCACGGCCTGGAAGTTGACCCACGACAGCTCGAAGAACCGCGCGTCGGGGGCCGCGACGATGACGTCGCCCGGCTGCCCGGCCCGCACGAACGCGACCACGAGCGGCACCAGGAACACCAGCGCGGCCAGCGTGCCGCCCACGGCGTAGAGGATCCGCTTGACCCGCGTGTCCCGTTCCGGCCCGGAAGGGGAGGCGGGCGCAACGGCAGGACGCCGCCCGGCACGCGCGCCCGCAGGCGCGGCAGAAGTGACGGTAGCCATGTCAGCTCCTCTCCCGCAGCAGCCAGAACTGGGCCGCGGTGACCAGACCGGTGATGACGACCAGCACGAGCGACATGGCGGTCGCCGCGCCGAGCTGGAGCTGCACGAACGCCCGCCGGTAGATGGCCATGACGATCGTCGTGGTCTCGGATCCCGGCCCGCCCTGGGTCAGGATGTAGAACTGCGTGAACGCGAGGAACGACCCGATGACCGACAGGATCACGGTCATCGCGATGGTCCGGCGCAGCATCGGCACCGTGATCTGCAGCTCGCGCTGCCACCACGACGCGCCGTCGATCTCCGCCGACTCGTAGACCTCGCGCGGGATGCCCTGCATCCCGGACATGAGCAGCACCATCGTCAGCCCCGACACGCCCCAGACCACCATGACGCACAGCAGCCCGGTGGCGAGCGGCCCGTCGACGAGCCACGCCGTCGTCCCGTCCGTGATCCCGAGGGTCTTGAGCGCCACGTTGACCAGGCCGCTGTTCGGCTGGGCCTCCAGCAGCATGAGGAAGCTGAGCGTCGTCAGCCCGATGACGAACGGCACGAAGAAGATGGTCCGCAGCAGCGTCGCGCCCCGCCGGTTGGACCGCACCAGCACCGCCAGCCCGTACCCGAGCAGCAGGATCGGCAGCGTGACGACCGCCGTGTAGAGCAGCGTGTAGCCCAGCGCGCTCCAGAACGTCGGGTCCGTGAGCACCGAGGCGTAGTTGTCGAGCCCGATGAACCGGTACGGCCCGATCAGCGGGAAGTTGGTCAGCGAGATGTAGACCGCCACGACCAGCGGCACGAACACGAACACGACCACCAGCGCGACCGCCGGCGTCACCAGCGCGAGTCCCGTGCGATGCGGGTGCGTGAGGGTCCCGTACCTGCGGCGGCGCAGCGCCTGCGGGGCGGACGCCGCCGCCGTCGTCGGGGCGCTCATGCCTGCGCCTGCTTCAGGATCCGGTCGTACGTGGTCTGGGCCTCCTGCATGGCGGCATCGACCTTCCCGTCGAAGACGGCGGAACGGAACATGCGCAGCCACGGTCCGTCCTGTTGGTTGTAGATGAGGTTGTAGGCGAGCGTGGTGGGCGCGTACCCGCGGTCGAGCGCCTCGAGCGGCGGCACCACGAGCGGGTACTTCTCCTCGAACTCCGGGGTGCGGACGTCGGAGCGGACGGGGGAGTAGAAGCCCTCCGGCATCCGCGCCTGCTGCTCGACGGCGACGGCGAACCGCATGAACTCCCACGCCGCCGACGGGTTCCGCGCGCCGTTGAGCATGCAGAGGTTGTCGCCGCCGTCGAAGAACGCCCGCCCGCCGTCGGGCCCGGGCAGGAGCACGACCTTGGTGTGCTCCAGCAGGGCCTCGTCGGCATTGGGGACGACGACGCCGAAGCCCGCGGGGAACATGCCGAGCCGACCGGCGACGTAGTCGGCCGACCAGCGCGAGGCGTCGTCGGAGAAGCTGCCCGGCGGCACGAGCTGCTCCGCCCACAGCGTCCGTTCGAGGTCGAGCGTGCGGCGCAGCGCCTCGTTGCCGACGACGTCGCCGCGCTGGCTGCCGACGTCGCCCGTGATGAGGTCGCGGTCGGTGGCCCAGACGTGCGGCTGCACGGTGAAGCCGAGTGCGCCCGAGGAGTTGCCCGGGAACGACCAGCCGTAGACGTCGTCCTCCAGGGCGCTGATCGCGCGGGCCGCCGCCAGGATGCCGTCGAAGTCGCGCGTGTGTTCGTCGACGTCGAGGCCCGCGCGGTCGAACAGCTCGGTGTTGCAGAACAGCACCGAGAAGTCGCCGATGAACGGCAGCCCGTAGTTCCGGCCGTCCTTGGTGCTGAGCGCCAGGTGGCCGGGGCTCAGCGCGTCGCCGATGCCCAGGTCCTCGATGAGCGGCGTCAGGTCGGTGAACGCGCCGCGGTAGGCGAACAGCGTCGAGTAGATGTCGTCGATGTCGATCACGTCGGGCACCCGCCCGCCGCGGATCGCGGTGGCGAGCTTGGTGACGTACTGCCCGTTCTGGATGGGCGTGACCTGCACGCGGATCCGGTCCTGGGCCTGGTGGAACGCGTCGACGACGGCCTGCGTGCCGTTGACGGTGTCCGACCGGCACCACAGGTTCAGGGTGCCCGTCGCGTTCTCGCCGAAGCCCGCGGCCTCGACGTTCGCCGGCCGCAGGGTCCCGCCGCAGCCGGCGAGGGCGGCAGCCGCCGTCGCCGAGCCGGCGAGGGTGAGCAGCTGGCGTCTGGTGAGCTCCATCGCTCTCCTTCCTTACGCATCGTTACGCAGGGTGGGGGTACCGCTGGTCGAGCTTGTCGAGACCGGGTGAGTGGTTTCGACAAGCTCAACCAGCGGGGGGGCTGGTCTCGACAAGCTCGACCAGCGAAGCGTGCGGTCAGCGGGTCGGGACCCAGACCCGCATGGGCTGCGGGCCGCGGTTGGCCCACGCGTAGTAGGGGATCGCGGTCAGCGTCACGTCCCGCACCGGGTCGGCCGACGGCGTCGTGGCCGGCCCGTACGGCGTCGTCGCCTCGGCGTCCGGCCCGGGGACGACGGCGCCGCTCGCGCGGACCACCGTCACGCCGCCCAGGAGCTCGGGGCGGAACTCGTCGGACAGCGCCCCGGAGACGTCGATCCGCAGGTCGTCGACCACGGCGCCGGCCTCCTGGTCCGGCTGCTCCAGCGCGTAGACCAGCGGCCCGCGCTCGATCGCGACGCTGCCGCGCACGGCGTCGACCCGGGGGTCGGCGCTGGTCAGGCGCGGCGTCATCGGCAGGTCGAGCCGGACGACGTCGCCCCTGGCGAACCGGCGCGTGACCTTGGCGTACGTGCCGGCGGGGACCGGGGCGCCGTCGAGCGTGGCGCCGTCGGCCCAGGCGGGGACGCGCAGGGCGAGCGTCGTCTCGGCGTCGGGCGCCTGCTCGACGTGCAGCGCGATGCTGCCCTCGTCGGGGTAGGCGGTCTCGACGCGTAGGCGCAGGGTGCCGCCGTCGAGCGGCGCGGTCACGGTGCCGGGCGCGTACTGGTGCAGCTGCAGGCTCGGCCCGTCGGCCGTGGCCACGTAGCCGGTGAAGCTGGAGACCGTGCGCATGATGTTGGGCGGGCAGCACGCGCAGTCGAACCAGCCGCGGCGGCCGTGCGCGGGGCTGCGGTCCTCCTCGGCGTGCGCGTCGCTGCGGAGCTGGAGCGGGTTCACGTAGAAGTACTCGGTGCCGCTCAGCGACACCCCCGCGAGGAACCCGTTGAGCAGCATGCGCTCGATCTGGTCGGCGTACCGGGCCTCGCCCGTGGCGAGCAGCATGCGCCACGCCCACTGCACGCCGCCGATCGCGGCGCAGGTCTCGGCGTACCCGCGGTCGGTCGGCAGCTCGTACGGGTCGCCGAACGCCTCGCCCTCCCAGCGCGCCCCGAGGCCGCCGGTCAGGTACTGCTTGCCCCGCTCCATCGCGCGGTACTGGGTGTCCAGGGCGGCGAGCAGCTCGGCGTCGCCGGTCTCGATGGCGACGTCGGCCGCGCCGGCGCCCAGATAGACCGCGCGCACGGCGTGGCCCTCGACCGTGGTGGCCTCGCGCACCTTGACCCGGTCGGAGAAGTAGGTGGGCTGCTTGCCGTGGGCCTCGATGACGCCGGTGCCGCGCGCCTCGACGAACCAGCTCGCCAGGTCCAGGTAGGCCCGGGTGCCGGTCTCGCGGTACAGCTCCACGAGGGCCATCTCGATGACGGGGTGGCCGTCGACCTCGCGGAGCTGACCGGGGCCGTCGCCGAACGTGGCGACCAGGTGGTCGGCGAGCTTGACCGCGACGTCGAGCAGCTCGGTGTGGCCCGTGCCGCGCACCTGCGCGACGGCGGCCTGGAACAGATGCCCGGCGCAGTACAGCTCGTGGCTCCACGGCAGGTCGCTGTAGCGCGGCACGTTCCGCAGCGTGGGCACGGAGTCGAGGTAGCCGTCGTCGGCCTGCGCGGCCGCGAGCAGGCTCGTGACGTGGAGCTGGTCGGCGAGGAGCTGCTCGTCGGGCTCGCGGGCGTACTCCCAGGCGGCGGCCTCGAGCCACTTGTGCACGTCGGAGTCCGCGAAGATCGGGCCGATCGCCTCGCCGTCCGCCACCCCCGCGGCGATCTCCAGGTTGCGCAGGTTGCCGGCCTTGGCGAGCTGCTCCAGCCCGCCCGGGATCGCGGCGGACCGGTTGACGTCGGCGGTGCGGCGCCACAGCCCGGCGTCGACCGTGACGTACCCGGGGGCAAGGGGCCGGAGCAGCACCCGGGCGTCTCCCGAGGGCTCGGCCGGTCCGCGTGTCGTACCGCTGGGCGTCGGTGTCGTCATCGATGCTCTCCTCCGGACGGAAATTAGGAATCCGATTTCCTGATCGTAGGGACCGGTGCTGCCTGGGTCAAAGGTCTGGGCGAAACTCGCTTGAAATTGGGTGCTGAACTGGGGCGGGAGGTACGCTGGCGCTGCGTTCCGTTGTTGCCGGGCCGGTTCGGCGGAAAACGCGGAAGGAAAATTGGCCGAGAAGGGGCGGTGCGGATGGACCGGGGAGCGGTCGTACGGATCACGGACGTCGCGGCGCTCGCGGGCGTCTCGCCGAGCACGGTGTCCAAGGCGCTCAACGACACCGGCTCGCTGCGGGAGAGCACGCGCGCGCGGGTGCGGGAGGCGGCCGAGCGGCTGGGCTTCGTGCCCGACGCCAGCGCGCGCTCGCTGTCGGCGCGGCGCAGCTTCACGGTCGGACTGCTCAGCACCGACTCCGCCGGCCGGTTCTCGCTGCCTGTGGTGCTCGGCGCGGAGAACGCGCTGGTGGGCGGCGAGCTCTCGGCCCTGCTGGCCACGGCCCGGCACGACCCGGTGCGCGAGCAGCACCACGTGCGCGCGCTCGTGGCCCGGCGGGTCGACGGGATCATCGTCACCGGCCGTACCACCGAGCCCCGGGAGCCCATCAAGGTGCCGATGCCGGTGGTCTACGCGTTCGCGCCGTCCGCCGACGCCGCCGACGCCTCCGTGGTGCCCGACGACGCCCTCGGCATGCGGCTGCTCGTCGAGCACCTGGTGGGCCTGGGCCGACGTCGGATCGCGTACGTGGGCGGGCGCGTCGAGCAGGCGGCGTCGCTGGTGCGGTACGAGACCTTGGTCGCGGAGCTCGCGGCGCGCGACGTGGAGCTGGTGGGCCGGCCGCTGTACGGCGACTGGTCGGAGCAGTGGGGGCGGCGCGCGGTCGACCAGATCCTGGCCGGAGCTCCGGGTGCCGGTTCCGGGGACCTGCCAGTGGACGCGATCGTGTTCGCCTCCGACCAGCTCGCACGCGGCGGGTGCGACCGGCTCCGCGAGCGCGGGCTGCGCGTGCCCGACGACGTCGCGGTGACCGGCTACGACGACTGGGACGTCATGTCGCTGGCCAGCCGGCCGCCGCTGACGACCGTTGACATGCAGCTCGAACGACTAGGCCAGCGCGCCGCCGAGCTCCTCATCGCGGCGATCGAGGGCGAGCCGGCGCACGGCGTCGAACGCCTGGCGCCGCGGCTGGTGGTGCGGGCATCGACGCTCGGGGACGGTTAGGGCCGGGCGTTGTCGTCGGCCGCGACCCTCTCTCCTTCGAGGCCTAAGTTTCTCCGCTTTGCGGCCGTCGAAAGGCGAGAAACTTGGGCCTCAAAGGGGAGAGCAGCTCCGGAGTCGAGTCCCGCTGCCCGACGGCGTCCGACCCGACGGCCCTGGTCCCGACGGCGTCCGACCCGACAACCCTGGTCCCGACGGTCCTGGTCCCGACAACGTCATGCCTGATGACCCTTTCTCTTTCGAGACCTAAGTTTCTTCGCTTTGGGGACGTCGAAAGGCGAGAAACTTAGGTCTCGAAGGAGAGGTCGCCTCCCGGGTTGAGCTCAGCGGCCCGACGGCGTCCGCCCCTCCGCCGTCAGGCCTCGAGCTCCGCGTGCCCCTCCTTGCACTCGTGGCGGATCGTGTCGCCGTCCTGCTTGTGCCAGTCCGCCGGGATTTCAGCGCTGAAATATCGACGAGTATCGGCGTGCTCCGGGGAGCTGTCAAGAACGCAGCATGCTGGTATTAGGCCGATCTCCGAGCGCCACCCCGCCATCTTGTCAGCGATATTTCAGCGCTGTAAGTTCGCTCGGGACCCGGGACGGTCCGGGCCACCGAGCATCAGGAGAGCTACCGCCATGACGCAGTCCTCGACCTCAACCCCGACCGGTTCGGCCCCGGCAGCCACCCTGCTCGGCGAGCCGTGGGGCGTGGCCCGGGCGGACGGCACCCGGTGGGCCAAGGACCCGTCGGTCGTGCGGTTCCAGGGCCGCTACCTCATGTACTTCACGCTCCGGCCGGAGGAGCCCGGCGCGGGCCTGTGCGTCGGCATCGCGGAGAGCCACGACCTGCGCTCCTGGGAGCTCGTCGCGCGGCTGCACCCGGGCGGCGACTACGACGCCAACGGGCTCGCTGCGCCCGGCGCCGTCGTCATCGGGGACGTGCTGCACCTCTTCTACCAGAGCTACGGCACCGGCCCGCTGGACTCGATCTGCCACGCGACGTCCGCCGACGGCCTGACCTTCGAGCGCGACGCGTCGAACCCCGTGTTCCGCCCGTCGGGCGACTGGAACTGCGGCCGCGCGATCGACGCGGACCTGATCGTCGACGGCGACCGGCTGCTGCTCGCCTACGCGACCCGCGACCCGGAGATGCGGGAGCAGCTCGTCGGGGTCGCGGAGGCGCCGCTGGACAGCGGCTTCGGCCGCGACGCCTGGCGCGACCTGAGCCTGGACGGCCCGGCGCTGCGGCCCGAGCTCGACTGGGAGGGCGAGTGCATCGAGGCACCGGCCTTCGTCCGGGAGGGCGGCCGCCCGGACGGCGGGCTCGTCATGTTCTACGCGGGCGCGTACAACAACGAGCCGCAGCAGATCGGCTGGGCCACCAGCGAGGACGGCGTCACGTGGACGCGCGGCGTCACCGAGCCGTTCCTGCCGAACGGCGCGCCGGGCACCTGGAACTCGTCCGAGAGCGGGCACCCGGGCGTGCTCACCGACGACGACGGCCGCACCTACCTGTTCTTCCAGGGCAACGACACCGGCGGGCGCACCAACCTGCTGGGGGCCACCGAGATCGTCTGGGCGGACGGGCGGCCGGCGCTGCGCGCCTAGCCTCGGTCGCCGCCTAGCCCAGGCCGGCGGTGCTCTCCCGCACCACCAGCCGGTGGCCTACCACGGTCCGGACCGGCGGGTGGTCGCCGTCGGACCGGCCCGTCCGGGCGTGCAGCAGCTCGACGCACCGGCGGCCGAGCGCCGCGAGGTCCCACGCCACGCTGGTGAGCGGGGGCGCGGTGAACCGCGACTCCTCGTTGTCGTCGAACCCGGCGACGGCCACCTGGCCCGGCACCGCGACGCCCCGCTCGCGGAGCCGGGCCAGCACGCCGCTGGCGAGCAGGTCGTTGAAGCAGACGATCGCGTCCGGCGGCTCGGGCAGCGACATCAGGTGGTCGGCGGCGGCCGCGCCGTCGGGACGACGGAAGCGGTCGGCGGCCACCAGGTACTCGGTCCGCACACCCAGGCCGGCGCGCTCCAGCGCCTGGTAGTAGCCCCGGTAGCGCAGCTCGCCGGCGTTCGCGCGGCTGCTCGGCCGGATGCCGATCGTGGCGATCCGGGTGCGGCCCTGGGCCAGCAGGTGCTCGACGAGCTCCCGGGCCGCCGCCGTGCTGTCCGCGGTCACGTGGTCGGCCGACGCCGTGGCCGCGCCCTCGCCGATGAGCACCAGGTTCTGGTGCGCGAACCGGTCGGTCAGGTCCGTGTCGCCGATGGAGTCGGGCTGCAGGATGATCCCGTCGACCAGCTGCGACGCCGGCCCGCGCACGGCCGCCTTCTCCAGGGCCTCAGACGACCGCGTCTGCTCGATCAGCACGATCCAGCCGCGCTCGGCGGCGGCGTCCATCACGTGGCTCGCGAGCTCGGAGTAGTACGGGTTGTCGAGGCCCGGGATGGCCAGCGCGATGAAGCCCGTCTGGTTGCTCGCCAGCGCCCGGGCCGACAGGTTGGCCCGGTAGCCGAGCGCGGCCAGCGAGGCCTCGACCGTCTTGCGCGTGCTCGCGCTCACGTAGGGGTGGTTGTGCAGCACGTTGGAGACCGTCTTCGCGGACACCCCGGCGTGCTCGGCCACATCGGAGAGCCGGACCCCACGACCCGCACGCGTCACGAGCTGTCTCCCTGCGGCAGCGACAATCTTCTGCGCGATCATAGTTGCTGGTCGTCGGGGAGGGTGTTCGACGACGACGGGGCCCGGGGCTAGGGTTCCCGGAACGCGAAGGCCACCGACGCGTCGTCCACCCGGACGGCCCGCACCTCGTCGGCGGGGTGGCCCACCGGGACGACGACGACCTGGCTCACGGCCAGGTACTCGGTCGAGCAGCCGGAGTCGGGGCCGGGCGCCGTCGAGACCGCGATCGTCCACCGGTCGAGCCAGGCGACCTCGACCGGATAGGGCATGCACCCGGGTGTGCCCCACGCGGTCACGGCGAGGCGGGCGGGCCGTACCGTGGCGTCGATCGTCGCGTTGGTGACCCCGTCGGCCGGCAGCCCTGGCGGGGAGGTCTCGGCGGGGAAGCTCTCGACCACGATCGAGCGCTGCTGCTCCTCCAGTGGCGGTCCCGCGCCGCTCGCGGAGCAGCCGGCGAGCGCGAGCACGAGCGGCAGGGCGAGCGCCGTCGTCTGCCGCCGCAGCATGTCGACCCCTCCCGATACGCATCAGTCCGTGGCTCGACGATGGCAGGCGCGGGGCGGGGAGTTCAAAGGATTACTTCGCAGCCTGCGGGCCGGAAACACCCGGTCGTCCCGGGCGTCGATCGGATACACTCGGCGGGTCCCGGCCACGGGATCCGGCGCAGCCCGGGTACGTGGCGACGGCGGACCCACGGGGTGTAGCGCAGCTTGGTAGCGCATCTGCTTTGGGAGCAGAGGGTCGCAGGTTCGAATCCTGTCACCCCGACCACCGCCCACCAGCACCGATACACATTGGCACTGGTGGGCATCGTCGTTTCCGGCGGCCCCGGGTGCCTATTTTGGTGCCTACGCAGTTTCGGCATCATCGCCGTCCTCGCCCACGACCTGCTGAAACACCGTGTCCATGATGCTTGCACCGGACTCCAGCACCGGCCGCAGTTCATGCCGATAGACCAACTCGGTCACCGCCGTTGGAGTCCGTCTGTGTGAGCACCTTGTACCAGGACGGCTTCTCGAACTTGGTCAGTCCGGACCGTGCGGTAGCGAGCTAGACGTATCGCGTCCGGTACGTCGCCCTGGCATGCCTGGTGTCCGAGGTGGTCAGAGTCCAAGACCACGGAGTGGGTGAAGTCCGGTTTGATCCATTGACGTGCTTTGCGTGCCGCTGGTTGGGTCTTGGCCGACAGGGTGTGTGGGGTTGGACGATGGGGAGTTGATATGCACGTGCCAGCTGCTGGCAGGGCGCGCCGGATCTGGGTGTCAGGTCTCGCGCTTGGCCTGGTGGGCGTAAGCCTCAGTACGGCAGGTGGCGTCGCTCAGGCGGACGACGTGCTCCCAGTGGACGGCCCGGTCGAATGCGTTGATGTCCTGACCGATCCGGACGTGGATCCGGTCCAGGTGGCGTCAGTTTGCGGTCATGACGTAGAGATCGCCGAGGCTCGCACTCCCTGGGACACCTACTTCGTTCAGCCGAATGGGCAGGTGCGCTGGGTGTCGACTGCGACTGCTTCCAGGACCCGTGTGAACGAGACCTGGGAGCCTGCGTCCGGAGAGATCGTGACCGATCCGGCCGAGCCCGGTGGCCTGACGGTGGCTGCTGGTGTGTTCGACATCGACCTGGGGCCGGCTGGGCCTGGCGAACCGTTCGCGGAGCTGTCGGACCCGTCGGGTACGGCAGGCGACCTGGGTTGGGACAACGAACCCGGTCAGGCACCCACACCGCCTGCGGGTGACCGCAAGGTCTCCATCAGCCTGCCGACGCTTCCGTTCCGGGTCGGCGAACCGGTTCTGGATCCGGACAACGCCCTGCGTGCGGAGTTCCCCCTGGTGCGGCCCGACGGGGCCACAATTCCCGGTGCCGCTGTCGTCGTGACCGTCGAGGACGACGGAACGGGTCTGATCCCCGTGCTGCGCATCGACGACCTTGATACGTACGAAGTGCTGGAGCAAGCATCCGGTGGCGCTGGACTGTCGTTCGCTTACGAGGTCTCGGACGACCTGCGCGTGGAGACCGCGGAGCCGGTCGATGCTGGCGACGGCACGGAGCTCGAATCAGGTGAGTTCCAAGTGGTCGACGTCACGACGCCTGTGCCGGGCGGCGAACCCGACGTGACGGTGTTTTCCGGTGGACGCGCTCAGCAGTGGGACTCCTCGGCAGGTGTGCCCGGAGCTGCTGATGCTGAGTCGCTCGCACGCACGTCGGCAGACGCCGACGATGGCGACACGGTCAGCGTCGACCGCCATGTTGCCCCCGTGGATGGCGACCAGGTGACCGACATGGACGTGGAGATCGCTGCTGACGGGCGATCGGTGGTGGCGACCGCGGACGATGCCATGTTTGCGGACCCGGAAGCGACTGGCCCGTTCTACATCGACCCGCAGATCAAGGGCGGACTGCACGAGTGGACCGCTGTCCGTTCCGGCTGGCCGACCAGTTCGTCGTCCTACAAGTACTCAGACTCCGAGGGCGTCGGGCTGTGCCCGACCTGGGGATATCCGATCTGCGATCGGACGAGTGTCTCGCGGCTGCTGTTCGAGTTCTCGATGTCAGGTCTGCCGGCAGGTGTGTCGGGCAGCGACGTGTCGGGTGCCACGTTCTCGGCGCTCGGGACTCACTCGTACACCTGCAACAAGTACGGCGTAGACCTCTACCAGACAGCGGAGAACGGGGTGTCGTCCGCGACGACCTGGGACTCACGAGGCAACTGGCAGGATTACCGGTTCCAATCACAGAAGTCGGTGACGCACCGGGCTGGATGCACCGGGCGGTCGAGCCGCGTGTCGTGGGGCGCAAAGGCCGCCGCGGTGTCAGTCGCGAACGGCGACTGGGACTATGTAACGCTCGGTCTGCGGGCTGTTGACGAGGGCAATCAAGATAAGTGGCAGAGGTATGTCGCCAGCACCCTGAACGGCTCATCGCACAAGGCCCAGTTCACGGTGACGTTCAACCGGCCGCCTTACATGCCCTCGACTGCGTCGATGAAGACGACGGTCTCGACGACGGGCGACGAGCTGGAGTGCTCGAGGTCCTCGAGTTCCCCGACCGATGTCCGCACCAGGCAGCCGTACTTTCAGGCGGCAGGCGTGGACCCGGAGGGCGAGTCGCCGTGGAACCAATCGGTGGAGCTGAAGTTCCGGGTGATCGACCACATCGCCGGAACGGTGCGTTGGGAGTCCGGGTGGACGGGCCTGCGAGCCAGCCCGACCACGCACCGGGTACGTGTGCCCGAGACCAAGCAGCTGTCCAACCAGCGAACCTATCGCTGGCAGGCCGCTGCTAGGGACTCATCGGGCAAGTCGACCGGCTGGTCAGAAGCGAACTGCTACATCCGGCCTGATCTGACGGGGCCGAACGCACCCGAGGTGAAGTCGGCCCAGTACCCGGCGTGGCCCGCGGGGGTCGCGGGCGGCGTTTCGCAGCCCGGCACGTTCACGTTCTCGGCGAACGGCTCGACCGATCTGAAGCTGTACAAGTACTCGTTTAACGACGGGCAACAGGCCGCCTCGATCACGACATCAGGGGGCACCTCGAAGTCCGTGTCGTTCGCGCCGATCCGGGCAGGTAAGAACGAGGTGGAGGTCCAGTCGCAGGACATGGCCGGCATCTGGTCGCCGCCCGAGACGTATGAGTTCTGGGTGGGGTACCCGGCTCGAGACGGGCTGTGGCATCTGGACGAGGGCACCGGTACGACGTCGCTCAACGAAGTCACTACTCCGCCGACGGCTGGCCACCTGACCTGGTCGACCGGTGTGTCCTGGGGCGCAGGCGCGCTCAGGGAGACTCTCGCCGACCCGAATGGCCCGGACGACCCGCGGTTCGTCAACGACAAGGCTCTTGTGTTCGACGGGACGGGAATCGCACGCACCAGTGGGCCGGCCGTGGCCATCGACAAGTCCTACACGGTCATGGCTTTCCTCAAGCCCGCGGCCGACTTCTCAGGAAGTGGTGCAGCGATCTCGCAGGAAGGCGACAACCGAGGTGCCTTCCACCTGGGGTACACCGACAGCGCGGACTGCGGTACCGAGACCGATGAGACGGACCATCAGCTGCCGTGCTGGGGACTGTGGGTCAAGGACGCCGACACCACGGACGCGGGCCACGCGGCCGCGCGGTCCGACGTGCCGGCAGTGGCCGGGCAGTGGATGCACGTCGTGGGGACCTATGACGCTTCCGACCCCGCCCATCCGACGCTGAGCGTGCGGGTGTGCGACCCGTCCGCACCGTTCGAGACACCAGAGCCGGTCACGGTCGAGGTCGATCCCGTGGCCTGGACCGCCCCCGGTCCGATGCGCCTGGGTTCTGGTGTGCGCGCGGGCGTCCCGGAGTGGCCGTTCCGTGGCGCGGTGGACGACGTGCGGGTCTACCGCGAGCTGGTCGACGCCGAACGGCTTGACCGCATCTGCTGGGGGGCGGACGCGTCATGACCGTGCAACACCAGGACTACGACGGGCCTAAGGGCAAGTGTTACTCGGCAGGTGCAGTGCAGGGCGCGGGAACATCTGGGGAGATGCGATGACCGGCAAGGGGCGAGACCAGGAAGCCGAATTCGGGCGCACGAATCGACGGGCATGGGGGTCGGCGCTGATCGGAGCGGGGCTCACGCTGGCACTTGTCGTGCCGGTCACTGTGCCTGCGTCGGCCGCAGAGAACCCGAGCGTGGCCGAGCGGCAGTCGTGGAGCCTTGCCGAGCGTGCCGAGCACGACCGGGAATTCGCCGGCGACCTCCAACTGCCCGAGGCGCTTCCGGCCACGGAGGTGGAACCGGAGGCGGCAGCGGTGCAGGTTCCCGACCCGCGTTCCTATGAGGCGCCGATCTCGGTGACCGCCGACGCCAAGAATCTCACTGTTCCGGAGACGAAGGCCGGTTCGGGCGCTCCAGACGACGTCCGTGCGACCGTTGGCGGGCTACCGTTTCAGCTTGAGAGCCCGGGGCAGAGCGCTCGCCGCGTCGCGGGGCTGACCTCGCTGGACGCACCAGAGGACGTGCGGGTCACAACACTCGACGACGCCTCGGCACATGCACTGGGCGTGGAAGCGCTGCTCACCGTTGCTCAGACGCCACAGGATGGCCCGGTGAATGCTGCGGGTCTCGGCATGAGTGTGGACTACACGGGATTGACCGGTGGGAACCCGGAGCTTGCTTCGCGGCTGGGACTGGTTTCCTTGCCTGCCTGTGCTCTGAGCACGCCCGAGGTGCCCGCCTGCCAGGTCCAGACCCCGCTACCGGGTCAGGAGAACCAGGTCGAGGCTGGAACCGTCACCGCTGTCGTCGAGGTTCCCGCGACCGACACGGAGACGGCCACGGCGGGTCGTATGTCGGCTTCGGCGCTCGAACGTGCGGCCACCAGCGAGGCGATGGTGCTTGCCGTGGCCGCAGACGCAGCCGGTTCCGAGGGCGACTGGAAGGCGACTCCGCTGTCGGGCGCCGCGGCCTGGGAGACTACCGAGGGGACGGGGTCGTTCACGTGGTCCTATCCTTTCCGCGCACCGGGGACCGCCGGCGGGCTCGTTCCTGAGGTGTCCCTGTCCTACGACTCGGGCAGCGTGGACGGACGGGTGGCCTCGGCCAACACCCAGACCTCCGAGATCGGCGAAGGCTGGGACCTGGCCACAGGAGGCTACGTCGAGCGTAAGTTCGTGCCCTGCGTCGACGACCAGGCGACCTCCAACAACGAGGCACCGAACAACGCGGACTACGACTCGGGCGACCTTTGCTGGAAGAACGACAACGCGACCCTCGTGCTGGGCGGTAAGGCAACCGACCTGGTCAAGGACAAGACCTCCGGAGAGTGGCGCCTGGAGGCGGACGACAACACGAAGGTGGAGTCCCTGACCGGCGGCTGGAACGGCGACGAAAACAAGGAATATTGGAAGGTCACGACCGCAGACGGGACGCAGTACTGGTTCGGGCGCGACAAGCGCGCCGCCGACGACCCGGTGAGCAACCTGTACTCGGCGTGGACGGTCCCGGTGTTCGGCAACCACCCCGGCGAGCCGTGCTACGCGAACGCGGCCAACGGCGGGTTCGCGGCCTCGTCGTGCAAGCTGGCATGGCGGTGGAACCTGGACTACGTCGTCGACACCTCCGGTAACACCATGACCTACCGATACTTGCGCGAGTGGAACAACTACGGACGGAACAACAACAAGACCGACGTGACGAACGCCGACTACATCCGCGGCGGGGTGCTGGACCGCATCGACTTCGGCACCCGCGAAGCAACACTGACCGCTACACCTTCAGCGGTGATGGACTTCAACTACGCCCAGCGGTGCATCCCCACGAGCACCTTCGACTGTGGGACCTTGAACGCGGACACGCGAGACCACTGGCCGGACGTGCCGCAGGATCAGATCTGCTCGATCGACGCCACCTCTTGCGCAAGCCGTACCGCGCCGACGTTCTTCACCCGCAACCGGCTGACCGGGGTGGAAACAAAGATCCTCAAGGCGGACGGTACCTACCGTGCGGTCGACTCCTGGGCGCTGACGCACTCGTTCCCCGACGCAGGTGACGGGCTCGATGCGCTCTGGCTGGACGAGGTCACACACACCGGCAAGGGCGGGGGAACAGACGTCCCGTTGCCGGCCACACAGTTCGGATCTGTCCAGCGAGCGAACCGAGTGGCCGCGGGCGCCGACCGTTCGGCAATGAATCGGATGCGCATCGGGCAGATCCGGAGCGAGTCGGGTGCCATGTTGACCGTGACGTACGCAGGTGCGGACTGCACCCCGACGTCGACGCCGACAGCACCTGAGTCGAACACTCGCCGCTGCATGCCGGTGTGGTGGACCCCAGCGGGCAACGAGGATCCGGTGATGGAGTGGTTCCACAAGTACGTCGTGACCCGAGTGATCGACGACCCACGCGACGGCGGTTCCGATCCCACGGTGACCGCGTACAACTACTCCGGCGGAACAGCATGGCGGTACACCGACGACGAGCTCACGCTGAAGAAGCACCGCACCTGGTCCGACTGGCGTGGGTTCGCCACCGTGAATGTCTACACCGGTGACCTAGCGACGAACCCGGACATCACGCGAACACGCACGCAGTACGAGTACTTCCGAGGCATGCATGGTGACCGTGAAAGCCCGAGCGGTGGGACCAAGAGCGTGCAGGTCGACGGCGTCAACGATCTCGACCAGTGGGCCGGAATGGTGCGCAAGGAGACCGTCTACAACGGGAGCGCGGTCGTGTCCACGACCGTGAACACGCCCTGGCGGTCGTCGGCGACCGCCACGGACTCGGACGGCGACGCGGCGTTCTACACCGGTACCGAACAGACTCAGACCACCACGACGACGCCCGACCGTGCCGGGGGGAACCTGGTCACGCGCACCAACACGACGTTCGATGCCCGAGGCCGCGTCGAAACCGTCAGCGACCTGGCAGATGTGGGCACGGCGTCGGACGACACCTGCACACGGACGACCTACATCGACAACACCACCGACAACATTCTTGACACCGTGCGCCGGGTTGAGACGGTGGGCGTTGCGTGCTCGGCGTCCCCAACACGCCCCGGGGACGTGGTGTCCGACCAGCGATTCGCTTATGACGGCGGCGCTGATGGCGCCGTGCCGACCAAGGGGCTCGTGACGACAACCCAGGAGGTTGGTTCCTACAGCGGTTCGACGCCCACGTACGTGAACGTCGAACGCACCACCTACGACAGCTTCGGACGACCGGACACCACCAAGGACGCCAACGACCGCGTCACGACGACCGAGTACAGCACCGTCCAGAACCTGACGACAGGGACCACCGTCACCAGCCCTGACCCGGACGGTAGCGGTGCTCTGGTCGCCCATAAGACCGTGACCGTGATCGACCCCGCCTGGGGAGCGCCGACGAAGGTCACCGCCCCGGACGGTCGCATCACGTCCGGAGCGTACGACGCGCTGGGCCGGCTGACGTCGGTCTGGGAGCCCGGCCGGGTGCAGGGAACCCACACGGCGAGTCGCACGTATGCGTACACGGTGCGTTCGACCGGAGTGAACGCGGTCACCACGAGCACCCTGAAGTACGACGCGTCCGGGTACCTCACCAGCGTGACGTTGTATGACGGACTGCTGCGCGAACGGCAGACCCAGGCCACCTCAGCGTCGGACCTCGCCACGGGGCGGGTCATCACCGACACCACCTACGACACTCGCGGCCTGGCCGTCCTGAAGAACCACGCGTGGCACAACACCGCCGCCCCAAGCACCACAGTCGTCACCACCTCAGCGGCGGTGCCCGGTCGAACCCTGACGGAGTATGACGGTGCCGGGCGGGTCACCGAAGAGCTGTTCCAGGTTGACGAAGACGCCGAGACCACGGACAACGGCGACTACATCCTGAAGTGGTCCACCACCACTGAACACCGCGGAGACAGGACCCTGGTCGACCCACCCACAGGTGGAACACCGACAACCACCATCACGGACGCAAGGGGCCGCACGACCGCACTGCGGCAGCACACGGGCACCAGCCCGACCACGTCCTTCGTCGAGACGACCTACGCCTACGATGATGCAGACCGGCTCACCCGGGCCGTGGACGACGCGAACAACACGTGGACCAACACGTACGACCTTCGTGGGCGCACGACCCGCACCATCGACCCTGACAAGGGCCAGACCGACACGACCTATGACGCGATAGGAAACGTCCTCACCACAACCGACGCACGGGGGAGTGTCATCGGCTACACCTACGATGCACTGAACCGGAAGACCACGATGCGCGAGGGCGGCACGGGCGGAACGATCCGCGCACGCTGGGCCTACGACCGTCTCGCCGACGGCACGATGGTCTCGGGACAGCCCACGTCGTCGACCCGAGTCGTCGGCACCGGAACCGCTGCGACAGAGATCACCACGACGGTCGACGGGTACGAAGCCCACGGGCAGCCGACCGCCACGACGACGACCATCCCGGCCACTGTGGGTGGTGTCAGCCTCGGTACTCTGGCCAAGGCCTGGACGACCGAGTACACGTACACCGCGTCGGGCAAGCTCGACACGACGAAGTACCCCTCCGGGGGAGGGCTCCCGGCGGAGACGCTCGATCTGGCCTACGACACCGCGGACCAGGTCAGAGGTCTCGGCGGCAACCCTGGTCACGGCCTCTATGTCGCCGCGGCGGACTACAAGCCCACCGGCGAGGTCGCGCGCCTGTCGCTCGGCAATACGTACGCGTATGTGCAGGACCGGGACTATGAGTTCGGCACGAACCGGTTGATCGGCTCCACGGTCGTGGCCGAGGCCCCCAATGGCACAGCGGTGGACGTGCAGCGTGCCGCGTACACCTGGGACCACGCCGGGAACCTCACCTCGGTCTTCGACACCCCGGCCGCGAACCAAGGCGGACGGACCCACGACCGCCAGTGCTACCGTTACGACGGACTGCGCCGGCTGACCCAGGCCTGGACCCCGGCCACTGTCCAGTGCGCGACGGACCCGGCCACGGCCAACCTCGGCGGGGCGGCCCCGTACTGGCACACCTACACCCACGACACCGTCGGTAACCGGACCCAGGTCGTCGAGAACGCACTGCCCAACGGCACCGCAGCACAGACCCAGACCTACACCCGACCCACTCCTGGGGAGAACGCTGTACGGCCGCACTCCGTGACGTCGGTGGCGACGACCGGGCGCGGAGCGGGTACCTCGTCCTACAGTTGGGACGCGTCGGGGAACATGACCGGCCGTAACCTCGCCGGCCAGCCTGCCCAGCAGCTGAGCTGGGACGTCGAGGGCGAACTCGCCGACGTGCGTCAGGACGGCAATGCAGACGGCGACACCACTGATGCGAACGAGCGCGATTCGTACGTCTACACCGCCGACGGTGAGCGGGTGCTGCGTACCCAGGACGGGACGACCACCCTGTATCTCGGGTACCAGGAACTGACCCTCAACCACGGCACCGGCACCGTCACCGGTGAGCGGTACTACACCTTCGCGGGACAGACCATCGCAACCCGCACTGGCTACTACTTTGCTGACGTCACCACCATCATCGGTGACCACCACAACACCGGAACCGTCCAGATCCCGAACGTCGCTGGCCCGGCAAACCGGGTCCACCGGTACACGGACCCCTACGGCAAGGCGCGTGGGTCTTACACCGGCCAGGGCGCGGACGGTGGTGCCGACGGCAACTGGACCGGCGAGCACGGGTACCTCGACAAGCCGGTCGACACAACCGGCCTCACGGCCATCGGTGCCCGGATGTATGATCCGGCCCTCGGAGCGTTCGTCTCTGTCGACCCGATCATGGACCTCGCCGACCCGCAGCAGTGGAACGCGTACGGCTACTCCAACAACAACCCCACCACGTTCTCCGATCCCACTGGGAAGCGGTACGAGGAATGCGGCACCACTCACAATTGTACTTACAACACAAGCGGCAACGTCACCAGTGCGAAGAAATATCCGAAGCGCAAGCCCACCATCTGGGATATTCGGTCAAAGCTGCGCAGTTCGTACGGGCAGTCGATGCTTCGGCCTTTGTGGCAGACGCAGCCTTTTTTGGCAAAGGACACGCACGACTCGGCAGCCGCACGAAACGAGATTAACGCCGCAAAGTTGGCGCAAGCCAAGGCGATCGCCGACGCAGCCAAGGCAAGGGCAGACGCAGCTGCTAATGCGGCCAGGGCAAGGGCCAGGGCGGCATGGCTGCAGCGGAACTTCGCGACCTGGGAAGGGACGGAGAGGTGGAGCGGGGCCGCTGCTGATGTCACGGGGGCGATAAGTTTTGTGGGGCTCGCGGAGCAGGCCGTTGGAGTTGGACTTTGTGGAGGGTCGATTGGAAACGGCGGAATGTCGTGCGTTTTCGGTGGTGCAGAGATAGCGGCCCACGGCAAGGTGGTAGCAACTTCCGCTGGACTTGCGTCGGTGGGGTTCTCAACTCTCAATGCAGGTGCAAATTTCCAGTTAGGGCAGGACCGTGACGGCTACATTGCGGCCGGTGCGGCCATTGTTGGCGTCGCGGGCAGTTTTCAGACCGCCTCGCTCGGGCGGGCTGGTACCTACTTGACGGCCGATACTATGGAGGTAATCGGTCAAGCTACACTCGGAATAGGAACAACGATTGTCGGGGGTGTGCTAAGTGAGTAACTGGGGGCAATTCGATCCTAATGGTCCGGTCGAGCGCTATGAACGTACGCGCCGGGGAAGTCATTACCTTGCATTTGCGGCGGCGACGGCTATCATAATCTTTTTCGCGGCTCTGGATAGCGTTCCGCCTATATTGATTGCGGCGGTGACTCTGGCTTCGATCATGCCGGGATGTCTAACGTTCCGAGAGCTCCTCGGACAACATCCAAAATTTGCGCGAATCGCCAAGGTCGGATTTCGGCGTGCGTGGATGCTCGTCGTCCTGGGCATTGCTTTTGCGATTGTGATCGGTGTGCAGCTGGTCATGGGCGCAGCGTGGGGCGGTTGGGCCGCAGCCGCGATTGTGCCACTGGCCTACCTGGCTGAATTCTTAATAGCGCGGGAGCTCGCCGGGTCGCGACCCGAAGGTAGAGCACCAGTTTAATCGCGGAGGTGGCGTAGCTCAGGCAGGTCGAAGCGAGCGCTGTCCCGCCAAACTCGCGGTCGTTGCCAACTTAGACCTAAGATCGTTTGTCGGTGGCGTCTCATTTGGGTGCCGCAGGAGCGGCCGGACGTGCAATTCTCGGCGGGTTCGTGGGTACAGTAACGATTCCTGTAATTGGAACAGTGGGCCTAGGAACCGTCGGAACAATTGCTGGTGGAGGGCTTGGCGCTGGCGCCGGGGCCGTCGCGGGAATGACTGTCACCACTGCACTACATTGGCGCTCACGAGGGTGGCTTCCCACCCCGCATCCATTGCGGGCCTGAGTCATCAGTGACATACGTACGTGGCTGCTGCCTGCAGAAACGCCATCAGCGAAACGGGCAGGAGCGGGTAGGTGTCCGCGGATCCAGGGGCCTGTCGTGCGGCTTGATTGCGCGCCAGCCTGGGATCAGAGGGTCGCAGGTTCGAATCCTGTCACCCCGACCAGCCAGAACACGGTGGGGAGTAGTTCGCTCCCCACCGTGTTCTTACAGGGCCTCATCTCGAGCTGCCGGTCAATCGTCAACTACTACTGGTGAGGCGGTGGAACTGAGTGGCGGTGCAGATCGTGCTCTGCATGATTGCGTTCTTCGGCGCCTTCGGCCTCATCGGAAGCGCCTTCAATGGGCGCTTCTGGGGTTGGGGCAAGCCTGCGGGCAGGTGGCTCGGGATCGCGTTCAACGGCATCATGATGGCCCTTGCCGTCGAGCGAGTTCTCGCCGAGGGAATGCTCGTCGTCTGGGCGGTGTGCCTGTTCGCGGGTACCGGGCTCGGCGTTGCACTAGGCGTGCGAGACCTCAAGGCCGCGCGCAACTCCGGTCCGGAGCCCACGGGCCGCGCGGACTGACGGTCTCGCGTTCGGCCGACAGGTCACTACGAGTCCGAGAACCCCCGCCCGACACCCCGAACGACCCAGACGATCCCGCGCCCGATCCAGAGGATCACGCTCAGGAGATCCAGGGCCTCCAGCACCCGGCCCAGGCCGCGGCCGATCGCCCGGAACGGTCGCCCCACCTGGTACCAGAAGCCCTTCCTGGGCTCGTCAGCCGTCGTCATGCCCGGATTCTGGCACCCCACCCCGGACCACGTGAAGTTGCCCGCCCGGCGCGCCCCGTGCCACGCTGACCCTCCTTACAAAACCGGTTTCAAGGATGGTCGATGACGGATCACGCGATCGTGCTGCCCGGCGGCGGCTACCGCAGGCACGCCCCGCACGAGGCGGAGCCGGTGGCCGAGTGGCTGCGGGGCCTCGGGCTGCCGGCCGACGTGCTGCGCTACCCCGTCGGGCAGCCCCACCCCGCGGCGCACGACGCCGTCTCCGGCTGTGTCGCCGAGCTCCGGAGACAAGGCGTCGAGCGCGTGCTGCTCGTCGGCTTCTCCGCCGGCGGTCACGCCGCCGGCCTGGCGGCGCTCGCCCCCGCCGGCCCCGGCGCCAGGGTGGACGGCGTCGTCCTCGGCTACCCGGTCGTCACCCTGCAGAACCATGTGCACCGCGACTCCGCGGAGGTGCTGCTGGGCCAGGACGACACCCCCGCGAGGCGGGCCGCGCTCTCGCTGAACACCCTCGTGACCACCGCCGCGCCGCCGTTCTTCGTCTTCCACTCCTTCGACGACCACAAGGTCCCGGCCGAGCACTCGCTCCTGCTCTCGTCCGCGCTGGCCGCCGCGGGCGTGCCGCACGAGCTGCACCTGTACCCCGTGGGCGGGCACGGCGTCGGCCTCGACGACTCGTGGCTCGGGTGGACGCGGGCGTGCGAGTCGTGGCTGGTGCGCGAGCGCTGGACGGCCCCGCGCGAGATCGGGGGTTGACAGCCCCGCGCTGCGGCGGGCACTCTTCGTGAAACCGGTTTTATCGAAGGCCGGAATCTACGAAGGAGTAGAGGATGCGACAGCGTCGTTGGAGCCGCGTCGGCGGTGTGGTCTCGAGCCTCGCGCTCGTCGGAGTCATGGTGACCGGCTGCTCGGACGGGGCGGCCCCGGGTACTCAGGCGCAGGCCGGAGCGGCCTGCGACCCCGAGGCCGACGTGACGATCACGGTGGGCGAGCGGCCGACGTCGGACCAGGCGGCCACGCTGGAGGCGTGGGAGAACGCGATCACCGCGTTCGAGAAGCTGCACCCGAACATCACGATCGAGGACGAGGAGACCAAGTACGACGTCTCGACGTTCTCGGCGCTGCTGGTCGGCGGCACCCTGCCGACCACCCTGCAGGTGCCCTTCACGGACATCCAGGCCCTGATCGCGCGCGGCCAGGCCGCCGACATCACCACCTACGTCGAGGGCGACGAGGTGCTGAGCCAGCTCAACCCGCAGGTCACGGGGGTCACGCAGAACGCCGACGGGCACACCTTCGGCGTCGTCCGCGCGGCCTACACGATGGGCCTCGTGTACGACCGGGCGCTGTTCGAGCAGGCCGGGCTGGACCCGGACGCGCCGCCGGCCACGTGGGACGAGGTGCTGGACGCCGCCGCGACCATCTCCGAGAAGACGGGGGAGACGGGGTTCATCATCCCCACCACCGGCAACGTGGGCGGGTGGCTCCTGACCTCGATGGCGTACTCGAACGGCAGCCTCGTCCAGGAGTCGGACGGCGACACCACGACCGTCACCCTGGACACCCCGGGCATGCGGGAGAGCCTGGAGTTCCTGCACGACGTGCGCTGGGGGCAGGACGCCGCGGGCGACAACTTCCTGCACGACAACAACACCGTCCGCGACGACCTCGCCGCGGGCTACGTGGGGCAGAGCCTGAACGGCGCGAACCTTTACAACAGCGTTGTGATCTCGCGCGGCATGCCGGCCGAGGACTTCGGGCTGGCGCCCTTCCCGGCGAGCGACGACGCCGTCGGCGTGCTGGGCGGCGGCAACATCCAGTGGTTCAGCCCGAAGGCGACGCCGGACCAGCTCTGCGCGGCGCTGGAGTGGACCAAGTACTACTTCCTCGACCGCTACGTCGACGAGCAGGCCGCTACCACCTGGGCCGAGTCGCAGGTGGCGGACGACCTGCCGGTGGGCCTGCCCGAGGTGCCCGTGGTCTCCGAGGAGCAGTACCAGACCTTCCTCGGCTGGATCGAGCCGCAGGTCAACGTGCCGCGGGAGAACTACCAGGCCTACATCGACAGCCTGCCCGACGCGACCATCGTGCCCGAGCCCGCGGTCAAGGCGCAGGAGCTGTACGCGGCCCTCGACCCGGTGGCGCAGGCCGTGCTCACGCGCGAGGACGCCGACCCCGCCGAGCTGCTCCAAGCCGCCCAGGCGCAGGTGCAGGACCTCGTCGACGCCGGATGAGGGAGAACAACGGCTCGCCGGCCGCAGCGCTGCTGTCCTGGGTGCGCGGCGGCGGGGTGGGCACGCTCGTGATGTTCCTCCCGCTGCTGCTCACGTTCGGCTACTTCGCCTGGTGGCCGATCGCGAAGAGCCTGATCCTCGCGTTCCAGCGCACGGACCTGATCACCGAGCCCACCTGGGTGGGGCTGAGCAACTTCGAGCGGGTGCTCGCCGACCCGCTCCTGTGGACCGCGCTCGGCAACACCGCCTGGTTCGCGGCGCTCGCCCTGGTGATCGGGTTCCCGCTGCCCATCCTCATGGCGGTGGTCATGGCGGAGCTGCGGCGCACCCGGCAGATCACGAGCGTGCTCGCCTACCTGCCCGTGATCATCCCGCCCGTGGTCAGCGTGCTGCTCTGGAAGCAGTTCTACGAGCCGTCGGGCACGGGCCTGTTCAACAGCGCGCTCATCGCGCTCGGGATCGAGCCCGTCGGGTGGCTCCAGGAGCCGGCGCTCGCGATCCCGAGCATCGTGATCCAGTCGACGTGGGCGTCGGCGGGCACCGCGACGATCATCTACCTCGCCGCGCTCATGTCGATCCGCACCGAGCTGTACGACGCCGCCGAGGTCGACGGCGCCTCGATCCTGCAGCGCACGTGGCACGTCACGCTGCCGCAGCTGCGCGGCGTCATCCTGCTGATGCTCCTGCTGCAGCTCATCGGCACCATGCAGGTCTTCACGGAGCCGTTCGTGATGACCGGCGGCGGCCCGGAGAACCGCACCGTGACCCTGCTGATGCTCGTGTACAACTACGCCTTCCTCTCGGGCGACTTCGGCAAGGCCACGGCGCTCAGCCTGCTGCTCGCAGTCGGCCTGGGCCTCCTGTCCGCCGTCTACCTGCGGCTCACCCGGAAGTGGAGCGAGTCATGACCGCCCTGACCACGATCGACTCCGACGAGCGCTCCAACGTCTCGACGCTCGACCGCTCCCGCCGTTCGGTGCGCATCACGATGCGCGTGCTCACGGTGCTGCTGGTCGTCGCCCTGTGCGTCGTCTCGTTCGGTCCGCTCCTGTGGCTGTTCAAGGCCGCCCTCTCGACCAGCCAGGACATCCTGCGCGAGCCGTTCGCGTGGTGGCCCAGCGGCGTGCAGTGGCAGAACCTCGGCGACGCCTGGTCGCAGATCCACGTGGGGCAGTACCTGCTCAACACGGTCTGGGTCGCGGCCGGCTGCTGGTTCTTCGGGCTGCTGGTCGCCCTGACCGGCGGCTACGGCATCGCGGTGCTGCGGCCCCGGTACGCCCGGCTCGTGAACGGGGCCGTGCTGGCGACCCTGTTCATCCCCGGCGTGGTGTCCCTCATCTCGCTCTACGTCACGGTGCTCGACGTGCCCCTGATCGGCGTCAACCTCGTCAACACGTTCTGGGCGGTGTGGCTGCCGTCGGCGGCCAGCGCGTTCAACGTGCTGCTCGTCGCGCGCTTCTTTGCCGGCCTGCCCCGGGACGTGTTCGAGGCCGCGCGGATCGACGGCGCGGGCGTGTTCCGCGTGTTCTGGTCGATCGTCCTGCCGATGTCGCGCCCGGTGATCGGCGTCGTGTCGCTGCTGACGATCGTCGCCTCGTGGAAGGAGTTCCTCTGGCCGCTGCTCGTGCTGCCGTCGGCGGACCTTCAGCCGTTGTCGGTCGGCCTCTACCGGGTGGCCGACACCGCCCCGACCAACCTGCTCATGGCGGGGATGTTTATCTCGGTGGTCATCCCGGTCGTGCTGTTCCTCGTGTTCCAGCGCCAGTTCCTGAAGAGCGCCGGCCAGGCCGGCGCCGTCAAGGGCTGACCAATGACGGTCAGCCAGAGGGAGAACCTGATGCTTGTCGCCTCAAGACGGCCCCTGCGTGCCGTCCTCGCCCTGCTCACCTCCGTCGCGGTGTTCGCGGCCCTGCTCCTGGTCGCCCCGCCGCCCGCACGTGCCGACCTCGCCGCCTCCGACTCGTTCCCGGGGTGGACCACCACGGTCTCGGGCAGCCCCGAGTTCGTGGTCACCGCGGACACGGCCGGGGCGCAGGACGGCGCGGCCGCCGCCCGCGTCGACTTCGACTCCCCGTACTCGGCCTCGTACGTGGACCTGCGGCAGAACATCCGCGCCAACGGCGGCGTCACCTACGACATGAGCGTCTGGGTGCGCACCCAGGACCTCTCCGCGTCCGACGCCGCCTACGTGGTGCTCAGCGGCGACCACGCCCAGCGCGTCGAGCTGCCCGCCGGCACGAACGGCTGGACCCGCCTGGAGTGGAGCTATACCCAGCCCGCCGGCAGCATGACGTTCGTCATGCGGTTCCTCGTGCGCGGCACCGGGACGGTCTGGTTCGACGACGCCCGCATGTCGGTGGCGGGCGACGACGAGAACCTCGTGGTCAACCCGTCGTTCGAGGACCACGAGCCGCCGCCCGGCACGCTCGCGTTCGCCGACACCGCCCTGGTCTACGAGACGGGCGACGCACACGTCGGCATCAGGACCGTCGCCGCCGACGTCGCGTGGGAGCTGCGCGCCTCCTCCGGGCAGCGCCTCGACACGGGGACGGCGGCCGCCACGGCGGGTGCGGCCTCGATCGACCTGTCCGCGCTGCCCGCCGGTTACTACGGCCTGACCATCTCCATCACGGCGCCCGAGCCGCTGACCCGCACCGGCACCCTGGCCGTCGTCGACCCGCCGGGCTCCTCGGGACCGAATGCCCACGTGGGCGTCGCCGCCCACGTGAACCGCTACTCCGTGGACCAGATCGACGCGCTCATGGGGCCGCTCGGCGCCGGGACCGTCCGCGAGGGACCCTCCTGGGACACCATCGAGACGTCGCCTGGGGTGTACGAGTTCCCCGCGCTGTTCGACGCCCAGATCACGGCCGCGAAGGCCCGCGGCGAGCGCCCCATCGTCATCCTCGCCTACTTCAGCCGCTGGTACGACGGCGGCAAGACGCCCAGCTCGCCCGAGGGCATCGCCGCCTACGCGCGCTACGCCGCGGCCGCCGCCGAGCACTACGGGTCCGGCGTCGACTACGAGGTCTACAACGAGTTCAACCACACCTTCAACACCGGGGCCTGCGGCATGACCGCCGCCTGCTACCTCGAGCTGCTCGAACCGGCCGCCGCCGCGATCCACGCCGCCGCCCCCGGCGCCCGCGTCGTCGGGCCCGTCAGTGCCGGTGCGAAGTGGGACTTCATGGAGGACCTGTTCGCCCTCGGCGGCCTGGACCACCTGGACGCCGTCAGCTACCACACCTACGACTTCCCCGGCGCGCCCGAGGGCCGCACCGAGGCCGGCGTGGCGACCCTGCGGGGTCTGATCGACGAGTACGCGCCCGGCTCCGACATCCCGATCTGGCTCAGCGAGCACGGCTGGCCGACGACGACCGGCGGCACGACCGAGCAGCAGCAGGCCGCCTACGTGGTCCGGTCGGCGGCGCTGCTGCAGGCCGCGGGCGTCGAGCGCACCGTCTACTACGAGCTCATCGACTCCGGCGCCAACCGGGCCGAGCCCGAGCACAACTTCGGCATCAGCCGGCTCCCGACCGGCGGGGGCACCGCGCTCACGCCCAAGCCCGCGTACCCGGCGCTCGCGGTCTACAACCGGCAGACGGCGGGGCGCACCCTGACCGACCTCCGGCGCCTCGACGGCGCGGTGGTGGCCGACTTCGCGGACGCGGCCGGCGGCGTCGTCCGCATGGTGTGGGCGACGGGGGACCCGGTGACCGTGGCCGTGGAGACCGGCCCGTCCTCGCGGCTGGTCCGGGGCGACGGGCGGTCCTGGCGCGCCCTGCCGAACGCCCGGGTCGAACTGACCGTCGGGGGCGACCCCGTCTACGTGACCGGCGCGGTCGGCACCCCGGCGGTCGTCGCCGACGCGGCGGTGCAGGTCAGCACACCCGACCAGATCCCGCTCGGCGGCGGCGCGTCCGTCCCGGTGACCGTGGACCGCGCGGCCCTGGGCGTGACCGGCGACGTGAGCGTCGTCGGGCCGGTCGGCGGCGGGGTGACCCTGACCGGCACCGGCGACGAGGTGCAGGGGGTGCTCGACCTGGAGCCCCTGCGCGAGGCGGGGGAGCGCCCCGTCGCCTACACGGTGCGCAGCGGCGACGCCGTGGTCGCGTACGTCGGCGACACCGCCGAGGTGGTGCAGAACCCCGTGCTCTCCTTCGGTCCGGTCGCGGACCGGAAGGGCGACGTCGGGCTCGCGCTCGGCACCCGGAACCTGCCGGGCGGCGCCGCCGTGGACGTGGCCGACGTCGGCTGGACCGTCGGCGCGGCGTCCGGCACCGTCCCCGGGTTCTCGGTGGGCACGGGGCAGACGGCGACGTCGGCGATCGGCGGTGCGACGCTCACCCCGTGGCAGCCCACGAAGTTCGCGGTCTCGCTGACGGCGGCGGGGGAGACCCGGCGGCTGACGGGCACCACGGCGCTGGCCCCCGTCGCGAAGGAACCGCACCGCGCGGCCGTCGTGGACTGGCGGGCCCGCGGCACGTACGTCGCGCTCAGCGGCGGCACGCCGGACGCGGACGATCTGGGCGGCACCTTCGCTCTGTCCTGGAGCGACAGCGGCCTCCGGGTGCGGGCGGCGGTGCGCGACGACGACCACCGCCCGTCCGCCGCGGTGGACCGGCTCTGGGAGGGGGACTCGGTCCAGCTCGCCGTCGCGCGCGGCCTGCCCGGGGAGGAGCCGGGGTCCCGCGTCGAGCTCGGCATCCACCCCGGTGCGACGACGTCGGTCTACCGGTACACGGCCCCCGCCGGGACTGTCGGCACGGTCAGGGCCAAGGTCGTGCGCAAGGCCGGGACCACGACCTACGACGTCGTGGTGCCCTGGGCCGAGCTCGGCGTCGACCCGAAGGACGGCGCGTTCTCGTTCTCCCTGCTGGCCAACGACAACGACGGCGGCACCCGCCAGGGGTTCCTGGAGTGGGGCAGCGGCATCGGGCCGAGCAAGAACGCCGCGCTCTTCGTCCCGGTCGTGCCGGTCCGTTGACCCACCTGCTCCCACGAACCCCAGAGGACACAGCCATGACACGCACGACCAGCCGCCGCGCGCGGTACGCCCTGCTCGGCACGGGCGGGCGCGCCCAGCTCTACCTCGACGCGCTCACCGGTCCCTACGCCGCGGACGCCGAGCTCGTGGCCTGGGGCGACACCAACGCCGGACGGCTCGACTGGAACGAGCGGCGGCTGGCCGAGTCCGGGTACCCGGCGCCGGAGCGCATCGACCTGGGCGCGATCACGGCCTACGTCGCGGACGCGGGCATCGACCGGGTGATCGTCACCGCCCCGGACCACGCGCACGCCGACCTTGTGGTCGCCGCCCTGCACGGCGGGGCCGACGTCGTGGTCGAGAAGCCCCTGACGACTGGCGCCGAAGGCGTGCGGCGCATCGCCGAGGCCGTCGAGGCCACCGGGCGCGACGTGGTGACGACCTTCAACTACCGGTACTCGCCCCGCAACGCCGCGCTGAAGGAGGTCGTCGCGCGGGGCGACATCGGCGAGGTCACGTCCGTGCACTTCGAGTGGCTGCTGGACACCTCGCACGGCGCCGACTACTTCCGCCGCTGGCACCGGGTCAAGGAGAACTCGGGCGGGCTGCTCGTGCACAAGTCGTCCCACCACTTCGACCTGGTCAACTGGTGGCTCGCCGACCTCCCGACCCGCGTCTACGCCAGCGGCGGGCTGCGCTTCTACGGCGACGCCAACGCCGCCCGACGCGGGCTCGGCCCGCGCCCGGCCCGGGGCACCCACGACGGCGCCCACCTCGACCCGTTCGCGCTCGACCTGCGCGACCACGAGCTGCTGCGCGGGCTGTACCACGAGCAGGAGTCGTACGACGGGTACCTGCGGGACCAGGACGTCTTCTCCGCCGGGATCGACATCGAGGACAACCTGTCCGTCGTCGTCGACTACGCGCGGGGCGCGACCATGACGTACGCGCTGAACGCCCACGCGCCCTGGGAGGGGTACACCGTCGCGATCAACGGCACCGCGGGGCGCGCGGAGCTCGCGGTGGTCGAGCGCGGCGCCGTCGCGTCCCACGCCGGCCGGCCCGTCGACCCGTCGGCGCAGGCCGATGCGGCCGGCAGCGACGACCTGCGGCCCACGGGGGAGCGGCTGCTGGTCCAGTCGCACTTCGGCACCGCGCGCGAGGTTCCCGTGCCCCAGGCCGCGGGCGGCCACGGCGGCGCGGACGACGCGCTGCTCCGCGACCTGTTCCTCGGCGCCGGCCACGACGAGCTCGGCCGCGCCGCGTCCTGGCTCGACGGCGTCCGGGCGCTCGCCGTCGGCGTGGCGGGCAACGCGTCGCTGGCGAGCGGCGGGCCCGTCGCCGTCCGTGACCTGCCGCTCGGCGCGGCGACGGCTGGATAGGATCCTCGGATGGCGACACAACGCGCCGTGCGCCTGAGCGACGTCGCCGCGGTGGCCGGCGTCTCGAAGGCGACCGCCTCCAAGGCCCTCAACGACAGCCCGGTGGTCTCACCCGCGACCAAGGCGCGCGTGCTGGAGGCGGCCGAGCGGCTCGACTTCCGGCCCAACGCGCTCGCCCAGTCGTTCGCGTCCGGCCGCAGCCGGACCGTCGGGCTGCTGACCCACCGCGCGACGGCGACGTTCTCCCGGCCGGTCGTCATGGGCGCCGTCCTGCGGCTCGGGAGCCGGGAGCGCGCCGCGCTCGTGTTCGACGGCCGCATAGACGCCCACCGCGAGATGACCGAGAGCATCCGGACCCTCCAGGACCGGCGCATCGACGGGCTGCTCGTGGTCGGCTCCGGCTACGCGCGCGTGACCCCGTCGATCACGCACCAGTTCGAGGTGCCGGTCACCTACGCCTTCGCCGCGACCGACAACCCCGGCGACTACGTGTTCCTGCCTGACAACGAGCAGGCCGGGTACCTCGCGGCGCGGCACCTGCTGGAGCGCGGCCGCACCCGCATCGCGCACGTGACCGCCGGGGAGGACGACCTCGCCGTGCGCCGGCGCGCGGCGGGCTTCCGGCGCGCGCTGGAGGAGGCCGGGCTGGAGCCGGTCACGACCCTGCACGGGTCCTGGCGCCGCGAGTGGGGCGAGCAGGCCGTGGACCTCCTCGACGCGAGCGGCGCGCCGTACGACGCGGTCTTCTGCGGCAACGACCACATCGGGTTCGGCATGCTCGACGCCCTGGAGGCCCAGGGCCGCCGCGCGCCGGACGACGTCGCCGTCGTCGGCGTCGACAACTGGGAGGAGGTCGTGATCGACCAGAAGCTGCGCCGGCTCACGACGATCGACCTCGACCTCATGGGCGTCGGCCGGGTCGCCGCCGACAACGTCATCGAGCCCGCTCCCACCGGCGGGGAGCGGTTCGTCGAGCCGGTCCTGGTGCTGGGGCCGTCGACCTGATCACGTCCCGGGGGCCTCGAGGTCCCCGGGGTTCTCGGTCGCGGTGAGCTCGCCGAGGAACCGCATGACCACCTCGCGCTCCTGCGGTTTCAGCCGCGCGGCCGCCTCGAACCGGTGGGCGTGGTCGCGGCCCACGCTCTTCAGCGCGATCTGCCGGGTCTCCTCCGTCACCTCGACCGCCAGGCTGCGCCGGTCGGTGGGATGGGGGAGCCGGCGGATGTGGCCGGCGTCCGCCAGCCGGTCGAGCATCTTGGTGGTCGACGCCGAGGTGATGCCCAGGTGCGCGGCGATGGCGCCCGGCGTGGCGGTCTCGCCCCGGTACTGCGCCGCGATGACGAACCGCAGCGTGCGCATGTCGGTCTCGCCGAGCTTCATGTAGCGCCGCGACGCCTCGCTCATCCGGCGCTCCGCCTCGCGCCAGTCGCGCAGCCCCTGCAGCACGCGGACGACCTGGTCGACCTCCTGCTCGTCGAGGCCGGACCGTTGCACGATCTCCTGTCGCGGGTCCAGGACTCGGGGGTCCAGCATCGACGGGCCGGACGGGTCGATGGGCTCGGGTTCAGGAACCACGTGCGCTCCCCTTTCGGATATTACTTGCCGCACTTGAAGATAGCCAGGCTAGGAATATTCTGCCACGAGGTGGCGGGGCGGGCGTCCCACGAGTTTGTGACGTTCCCCGACCCGGCCACGTCTTAGGGGTGTCGCTGATCCTGGCGGCCCGCACTCCGGTGCGGCGTACGCAGAGAGAAGGAGTTCATCGTGGCGAACGTGACCGGTGGGGCCCAGCCGAAGGCCCAGACGGATGTGTCGGACGCGAGCCGGCTCGACGGCAGGACGACGATCGAGGATCCCGTCGTCGCCAAGATCGCCGGCATCGCCGCCCGTGAGGTGGAGGGTGTCTACGCGCTCGGCGGGGGTGCCGCACGCGTCGTCGGCTCGATCCGCGACGCGCTGAACTCCACGGACCTGACCCAGGGGGTCAGCGTCGAGGTCGGCGAGAAGCAGGTCGCCGTCGACGTGACGATCGTCGCGGAGTACCCGGCCGCCCTGCAGACGGTCGCGGGCAACGTGCGTACGGCCATCTACCAGGCGATGCGTGACCTGGTCGGCATGGAGGTCGCCGAGGTCAACGTGACCGTCAACGACGTGCACCTGCCTTCGGACGACAGCCAGGAGGCCGAACCTCAGGCGGGGCGGGTCCAGTGAGCGCGACGGTCGTCGGGGCGGCCGCCGCCACCGTGCTGGCCCTGACCTGGGTCACGACCGGGTTCTGGGCGTTCCTGTTCGTGGGGGTGGCGATGGTCGTCGGCGCAGTGGTCGGCCGGGTGGTCGACGGGCGGCTGGACCTCCGGGCGCTCGCCGACGCCTTCCGGGGCGGACGTTCGTCGTCATGACGGCCGTCGAACCGGGTGGCGGGGTCGTGCCCGGCACCACGCGGATCTCCGCGCGTGCCATCGAGAAGCTCGCCGCCTGCCTGGCCCGGGAGTCGGCGCTGGTGCCCCTCGCGCAGGTGTCGGTGCGGCTGGCGGACGCCGGGGGCGCGCTCACGGTCGCGGTGACGTTGCCCGTGGTCGTGGGCGGCGGCGTCACGGGCTCCGTCGCCGAGCGCAGCTCGGCACTGCGCGGGCATGTGATCTCGGGGATGCGCGACCTCGCCGGCCGGTCGGTCGGCAGCGTCGACGTGCGCTACGCGGGCGCGCACCGGATCAGCGGACGGAGGGTGCGGTGAACGGCGTGCCGAAGAAGGAGCAGGCGGTGTACCGGCGGGTCGTCCGCCGTGAGACGCACGCGCCGCGCACCGGCGCTGCGGTCGTGCTGGCGGCGGTCCTGGTGCTCGTGCTGCTCGTCGCCCTGGGCCTGTCCGTGTGGTGGCTCGTCGACCCGGCGGCGCGTGGCGGCCTGGCCGACCGGATGACCCCGCTGACATCCCGGGCGGACGACAGTGCCAGCCTGGTCGCGGTCGGCGTCCTGGCCCTCGTGGTCGGCATCGCGCTGGTGCTCGCCGCGGTGCTGCCCGGCCGGCTGCGCCGCCGGGCACGCCGCACCGACCGGCTGGCGCTCGTCGTCGACGACGGCGTGCTCGCCGACGCGGTGGTCGCCGCAGTCGCTGTCCGTTGCGGGATCGACCCGCGCCAGGTCTCGGCCACCGTCGGCCGGCGGCGGACCACGGTGCGCGTCACGCCAACCAGCGGGGTCCCCGTCGACCACGAGGCAGCGACCGGTACCGTCGCCGCGGTGCTCGGCCGGGTCGGGTTCCCCACCCCGCAGCGCCTGCTCGTCGCGGACCGGGGGGTGGTCTCGTGACCTCCACCGGCAGGTGGCTGAACAGGGCCCTGCTCCTCGTCTGCGGGCTCCTCCTGCTCGCGGGCGGAGCGGCGGCGGTGCTCGCCGGGACGCGCCCGGGTTGGTTGGCACCGGCCGAGCCGGGGCTGGAGCGGTCCCGGACGTGGGCCGCCTCGCTGCCCGACGTCGGCGGCCTGTCCGGCGTGCAGGCCGCGGCCCTGGCCGCCGCGATCGTGCTGATCGTCCTGCTGATCGTGTTCCTCTCCACCCGCGGCCGGGGCAGGACGTCGACGGTCGTGAGCCTCCGGGCGGACGACGGCCGGACGACGGTCGACCAGGGTGTGGCCCGTGCGCTGCTCGCCGGGCCGCTCACCGAGCGTGCCGACGTCCTCTCGGCGCGGACCAGCGTCTACCGGGTCAAGGGCGCGCCGGCGATCTGTCTCGCCGTGATCGTCCGGCGCGGGGCTGACCTCTCGCGGGTGCTGTCGGCGGCAGAGCGAGCGGTCGAGGACTGGGACTCGCTCGCCGGTGTGCGGGTGCCCGTGCTGGTGCACCTCGCGGACCGGCGCTGGCGGGACAACCCGCGCAACCGGACCCGGGTGCGATGACCGCCGCCCGGTGCCCGCGGGCGGGAACGGCCGGCCGAGGTCAGGATGGGAGCCCCGGTGAAGGGGAGAACATGAGCTTGTCCGGCATGCCACGGCCCGGGGAAGAGCGCTGAACGGCGACCCGGCGGGAGCCGGCGCCGTCGCCTCCCCGCTCGAGCGCGCGGACGACGGTTTCGTCGCAGGCCGTGCCGCGGACGGCGACGCGGTGGCCTTCGCGGTGCTCGTCCGCCGGTACACACCCGTGATGCGGGCGACGACCCGCCGCATGCTGAACGGCAGCGCCGAGGTGGACGACGTGGTGCAGGAGGCCTTCGTCACCGCGTGGCAGCGCCTGCCCGAGCTCGACGACCCCGGCAAGGTGCGCAGCTGGCTGATGCGGATCGTCAGCCGCAAGGCGCTGGACCGGCTCCGGGCGACCCGCCCGCAGCTCAGTGTCGACGACGTCCCGGCGCCCGCTCCCGCCCACACGGCGCCGCCGCGGGTCGTGGAGGGCCGGGCCGGGGTCGAGGCGCTGGCCGCGGCGCTCGGTACGCTCGCTGACGCCGAGCGCGAGTGCTGGGTGCTGCGCGAGGTGGGCGGACTCTCCTACGACGAGATCGGCGAGGCGATGCATACTCCGGTGACGACGGTCAGGGGCCTGCTGGCTCGCGCGCGCAAGCACATCATCGTGCGGATGGAGGGCTGGAGATGACACCCGACGACGACCTCGACGGGCACACCATCGAGGAGCTCTCCGACTACCTGGAGGCCGGGCGCACCCCGCCGGACCCGTCGATCGAGGGATCCGCGGCCTGCCGGCTCGCGCTCGACGCCCTCACCCGGCTCCGTGACCTCACGCCCGACCTGATCGCCGCCGACACGGCGGCCGAGCCGGAGGCCGACGACGGCTGGGTGCGCAGGATCCTCGACGGCATCGCGTCGGAGGCCCGCTCCGGGCGCCGCATCCCGCTGTCCGCGCCCACCCCGGACGCGGACCTGGTGATCACCGAGGGCGCGGTGCGCGGCCTGGTCCGGGCCGCGGAGGGTGCGGTACCCGGGGTGCTCGTGGGGCGGTGCCGCTTCGACGGTGACCTCACCACCTACGGCTCGCCCGTGCGGGTGCTCGTCGACGTGAGCCTGCTCTACGGCCAGCCGCTCCCCGCCGCGACGGCACGGCTGCGCGCCGAGATCGCCGACCGGCTCGCGGCGCACACGGCGCTGGACGTGACGGGGATCGACATCACGGTAAGCGACGTCAGGCCGCTGCCGTGAACCGGGACGTCGTGGACGGAGACCCGCCAGCCATGGACCGAGGGGAGCGATCGTTGACGGGTGCGGACCTGGACGGTGTCGCGGAGCGGATCGAGGCCGCGGTCCGCGCGACCGCCGGCGTGACCGGCGTCTACGCCGCGGGGACGGCCGTCTCGAAGATGATCGGCGCCGGCGCGCGCGGGCTCGGCGTCCGCCGCGACGGCGCGCCCCTGGTCGTGGTGCGGCAGGGCACGGACGGCACCCGCGTGGACATCGCGCTGGGCGTCGGCCTCGCGGCCGGCGCCACCGCGACGACGCGCGCCGTCCAGCGAGCCGTCCGCGACCTGCTGGCGGCCCACGGCCTGGCGGACGCGCACGTAACCGTCGCCGTCGTGCACGTGACGGAGCCGGCCCCGGCCTGACGGGGCCGGGCACGCCCCGACGGGGCCGGGCCAGCCCGCGCCCCCTGGCGCTCGGCGTGCCTAAGGTCGTCGGGTAAGAGGCAGGCGCGTCGCGAGGGGCGGGGAGTGCCATGCGGGTACGGAACACCGGGGGCCGTCGGGCTGCCGCCCGACGGGTCGTCGCGGCGTCGCTGGCGGCAGGGGCACTGGTCGGGACCGCGGGCTGCGGTCTGACCGGTGGCCCCGAGGAGACCCCGTCACCGGCCGGGTCGAGCAGCGCCGCCGCCCTGCCCCAGGGCGACGAACCGTTCGAGCTGGACCCCGCGAGCCTCACCACCGAGATCAACAACGAGTACTGGCCCATGGAACCCGGGACCCAGTGGGTCTACCAGGAGACCGACGAGCAGGGCCAGGAGCTGCGCGTGGTCGTGACCGTCACGAGCGAGACCAAGGAGATCGCCAACGGTGCCACCGCCCGCGTGGTCCGCGACACCGTGACCCGGCAGGGCGACGTCGTCGAGGACACCTTCGACTGGTACGCCCAGGACCCGGACGGCACCGTCTGGTACCTCGGCGAGGACACGGCGGAGTTCGAGAACGGCAGGGTCACCACGACCGAGGGCTCCTTCGAGGCCGGGCGCGACGGTGCCCTCGCCGGCGTCATCGTGCCCGGCGACCCCGCCGTCGGGCAGGCGTACCGGCAGGAGTTCTACGTGGGCCAGGCGGAGGACAACGGTGCGGTGCTCAGCCTGGACGAGCAGGCCGAGGTGCCGGCGGCGCACTACGACCGGGCGCTCCTGACCAAGGACACGAGCACCATCGAGCCCGACGTGCTCGAGTACAAGCTCTACGCGCCCGGCGTCGGGCCCGTCCTCACGCTCGGCGTCTCCGGCGGGGCCGGCCGCGAGGAGCTCCTGGAGGTCGGGATGATCCCGGCGGGCGTCGCCACGGCGGCGGGCACGACGCCGCTCGGCGAACCCTACGAGTAGGCCCGGACGACCGGTTCAGCCGATCGCCTCCGGCGCCGGCCGGCGCTCGCGCAGCCACACCTCGCTCTGCGTCACGTGCGCTGCGGCCGCCACTGACGCGGCGACGGGGTCGCGTGCCGTCAGGGCGCGCAGGATCGCGCGGTGGCCGGCGTCCGAGACCCGCTTGGTCTCCGGGGTGAGCACCGGGTAGGCGCGCGAGCGCGAGCGCAGTACCGACACCATCGACACGAGCGACTCGTTGCCGCACAGCCGCGCGATGCCCATGTGGAACTCGTGGTCGAGCGCGGACTGCTCGTCGACGTCCTCGGACGCCTCCAGCCGGTCGAGCAGGTCGGCCAGCCCGGCGACCGTCGCATCGTCGCAGCGTGCGGCCGAGAGGGCGACGGCGTGCGCCTCCAGCACCCGGCGCAGCTCGAAGAGCTCGAGGATCGACTCCAGCGGCAGCAGGCCCACCGTCAGGGTGAGCGTCTGGATCATGTCGGCGGCGCGCAGCTCGCCCACGTAGGTGCCCGCGCCTCGCCGGGTCTCGACCACGCCGAGGGCCGAGAGGGTGCGGATCGCCTCCCGGACCGACCCCCGCGAGACGCCGAGCCGCTCGCTCAGCTCGCCCTCGCTGGGCAGCCGGTCGCCCGGCTGCAACGAGCCGTCGGCGATCAGGGTCCGCAGCCCGTGCAGGGCCGTCTCGACTGCGCTCACCTCGTGCATCCCACCAGGATGGCAGGTTCCCGGGGCGGGGGTGGACATTTCGCGCCCGTAAAACCTGTCCTACAGATCTGTGTCATATGCCGGGAATCTCTGGTGCTGAGCGCTTCGGACTGCCAAGGTTGTCCGACAACTACCGAGAGGCGTCGATGGACCACCAGCTAGACACCGCTCCGGCACCGGCGCCTGTGCGCCTCGTGTCCGGGGGACCGGCGCGCGCGGCCTGGCCGCTCGACGACGCGGTCGTGCACCTCAACCACGGCTCGTTCGGGGCGGTGCCCACCGAGGTGGTGCGCTACCAGGACGAGCTGCGCCGCCAGGCCGACCTCCGCCCTGTCGCCTGGTTCCCCCGGGCCCACGAGCTCGTCGCCGCCGCCCGGCACGAGCTCGCGCCGTTCGTCGGCGCCCGGGCCGAGGACACGGCGTTCGTGCCCAACGCCTCGGCGGCGGCGACCGTCGTGTTCAACTCCCTGCGGCTCGCACCCGGCGACGAGATCCTCGTGACCGACCACGGGTACGGCGCCATCACCATGGGCGCACAGCGGCTCGCCCGCCGCTTCGGCGCCCGGGTGCGCGCGGTCACGATCCCGCTCGCGGCGAGCGCCGACGACGTCGTCGAGCGGTTCCGGGCCGAGCTCACCGACGCCGTGCGGCTCGTCGTCGTCGACCAGATCACGTCGCCCACCGCCCGCCTGCTGCCCACCGCGCGGATCACGGAGCTCGCCCACGAGCACGGCGCCCGCGTGCTGATCGACGGCGCGCACGCCCCGGGCCTCGTGGCCGACGCCGCGGCCGTCGCGGGCGGCGACTGGTGGTTCGGCAACCTGCACAAGTGGCCGTGCGCGCCCCGTGGGTCGGCGCTGCTCGTCACGCAGGCCGCCGACCGCGACGACCTGTGGCCGCTCATCGACTCGTGGGGCGCCGAGGAGCCCTACCCGGCGCGGTTCGACTCGCAGGGCACCCTGGACGCCACGAGCTACATCGCCTCGCCCCGTGCGATCGAGTTCGTCGAGCGGGAGCACGGCTGGGACCGGGCCCGCGAGACGATGGCGGCGCTCGCCGACCACGGGGCCGCCGTCATCGGCGCGGCCCTGCAGCCGCACGTGGACGCCTCGGTGGCCACCGACGTCGGTATGCCCGTGGTGTCGATGCGCCTGCTCCGGCTGCCCGACGGGCTCGGCCGGGACCGGACGGACGCCGACGAGCTGCGCCTGCGCCTGCTCGACCTGGCCGGCGTCGAGTCGGCCTTCACGAGCATCGGCGGCGTGGGCTACCTGCGCCTGTCGGCCCATCTGTACACCGAACCGCGCGACTTCGAGGCGTTCGTCGAGCGCGCCGTACCCCAGATCCTGGCGTTCGCCGACGAACGCCGGGGCCAGTGACATCACCCGACCGAGAAGAAGGAGAGGTGCGCACGTGAACCGCACCCGAGCTGTCGTCACCGCGAGCCTGGCCACGATGAGCCTGCTCGCCCTCACCGCCTGTTCCGGCGGCGGGTCCGCCGCGGACGGGACCGTCCGCCTGCAGATGGTCGAGAGCCTGACCAACCCGGCCCGCACGGCCCTGATCCGTGAGCTGCTGGACGAGTTCGAGGCGGAGAACGCCGGCGTCACCGTCGACCTGGTGTCCCCGCCCACCGACCAGGCCGACCAGAAGCTCCAGCAGATGCTCCAGTCCGGCCGTGGCGTGGACGTGCTGGAGGTGCGTGACTCGACCGTCGGGGCGTTCAGCAACAACGGCTGGCTGCACGACCTGTCGGACGAGGCCACGACGTGGGCGGGCTGGGACGACCTGACCGACAACGCGCAGGCCGTGACCGCGCCCGACGGCGCCCGCTACTACGTGCCGTACGGCTTCTACGGGCTGTCGCTGTTCTACCGCACCGACCTCGTCGAGGAGGCCGGGTTCGACGGGCCGCCGGCGTCGTGGGAGGACCTGCTGGAGCAGGCCTCCGCGATCCAGGACCCGGGCCAGAACACGTACGGCTACGCGTTCCGCGGCGGCCAGAACGGGTTCAGCAACGTGGTGGCCGCCGTGGAGGCGTACACGATCGACGACCTCGACGTGGAGAACGCCTACCTGCTCGAGGACGGGTCGACGATCTTCTCGGCGCCCGAGGCGCAGGACGCCGTCGACACCTACTTCTCGCTGTTCGAGGAGGCGGCGCCGCCGTCCGCCGTGTCGTGGGGCTACCCCGAGATGGTGGAGGGCTTCACCAACGGATCGACGGCGTTCCTGCTGCAGGACCCGGAGGTGATCGCCACGGTGTCGCAGTCGACGACGATCACGCAGGAGCAGTGGTCGACCGCCCCGCTGCTGACCGGGCCCACCGGCAAGGCGGCGCAGCCGCTGGCCACCGCGGGCTGGGGCGTGGCCGAGGCGAGCGAGCACCAGGAGGAGGCGGCCGACCTCGTCGAGTTCCTCTCGGGCGCGGAGCCGGCCACCCGGTTCGCGCAGGAGAACAGCCTGGTGCCGATCATCGACGGCGCCGGCGAGGACCCGTTCTACGCCGAGGGCCCGTGGACGAGCTACGTGACCATGACCGAGGACCCGGAGACGTACGTCAACGTGGTGCAGCCGCGCGGCGTGAGCTGGTGGACCGAGTGGGAGCAGAAGGCCGACCAGGACCTCCAGGCCGTGCTGCTCGGCAGCATGACCACGAGCGAGCTGCTCGAGGAGTGGGACACGTTCTGGACCGAGAAGTACGCCTCGGAGCAGTGACGTGACAGCCACCGCCGTCCGGCCGCCACGGGCCCACGCACCGCGTGGGCCCGTGCGCCGCAGGACCTTCGGGCGCCGGCAGGCGCTGACGATCCTCGGGTTCTTCGCGCCCGCCATCGTCTTCGTCTGCTGGTTCACCTACTGGCCGATGCTGCAGGGCGCCCAGATGGCGTTCCGCGACTGGAACCTGTGGGACCTCACCTCGACGCCCTGGGTGGGTCTGGGCAACTTTGCCACGATCCTCGCCGACCCGGTCTTCCCGATCGTCGCGGGCAACACGCTCGTGTGGGTGGTCGGCTCGATCGTGCCCCAGCTCGTGATCGGGTTCCTGGTCGCGCTGGCGCTGTGGCGCCGGTTCCGGTTCCGCGGGCTCTACCAGGCGCTGATCTTCTACCCGTGGGCGGTGTCCGGCTTCCTGGTCGGCATGCTGTTCCGCTGGATGTTCAACGCCGAGTTCGGCGTCGTCAACGACCTGCTGATGAAGGCGGGCGCCATCGACGCGCCCCTGCCGTGGCTCGCCGACCCGAAGCTGGCCATGGTCGCCGTGATCGTCGCCAACGTCTGGTACGGCGTGACCTTCTTCGCGATCATGATCCTCGCGGCCCTCCAGTCGGTGCCCGACGAGGTGCTGGAGGCCGCGGCCATCGACGGGGCGGGCACGGTGCGCCGGCTCTTCTCGATCGTCGTCCCGTACATCTGGACGACGCTCGCCCTGACGGTGCTGCTGCGGGCGATCTGGACGTTCAACTCGCCCGAGATCATCTACGCGATGACGGGCGGCGGGCCCGCGGGCCGCACGCACATCATCACCACCTGGATGATCGAGTACACGCAGCAGGGCAGCTACGGGCTCGCGAGCGCGATCGGGCTGGCCGTCATGGTCGTCCTGTTCGTGTTCTGCGCGTTCTACCTCATGGCGATGAGGCGGGTGAACCAGCGATGACGACGATCGTAGAACGCTCCTCCCGGGTGACCACGGGCGGCGTCGTCCGCGTCACGGGCCTCGCGCTGTGGCTGGTCATCACCCTGTTCCCGCTGTACTGGGTGGTCGTCACCTCGTTCAAGTCGCCCGGCTCGATCAACCGGTGGCCGCTGGAGTACTGGCCGTCGGAGTTCTCGTTCGGCAACTACACCGAGCTGTTCGCCACCTCCGCGTTCGGTACGTTCATCGGCAACTCGCTGGTGGTCGCGCTGCTGGCCGGCGGCACGGCGACGCTCATCGCGCTGCTCAGCGCCTACGTTCTGGCTCGCTTCGAGTTCCGGGGCAAGGGCGCGGTGCTCGGGGCGTTCCTGCTCACGCAGATGATCCCGGCGTTCATCGCGCTCGGACCGCTGTACGCGATGCTCGCCGACCTGGGCCTGGTGGACACGAAGCCTGGCCTCGGCCTGGTCTACGTGGCCATGTGCATCCCGTTCTCGACCGTGATGCTGCGCGGGTTCTTCGAGAACATGCCGGACGCGCTGGAGGAGGCCGCGATGATCGACGGCTGCTCGCGGCTCGGTGCCCTGTTCCGGGTGCTCGTGCCGGTCATGGCGCCCGGCATCGCCGCCGCGTTCATCTTCAACTTCGTGAACTGCTGGAACGAGCTGTTCCTGTCCGTCGTGCTGATGAACTCCGACGCGAACAAGACGATCCCGGCCGCCCTGAACGGCTTCATCTCGACGTTCAACATCGCCTGGGGACCGATGTCGGCCGCCGCCGTGCTCACGGTGCTGCCGACCATGGTGCTGTTCGCCCTGGCGAGCCGCTGGATCGTCGAGGGCCTGACGGCAGGGTCCGTCAAGGAGTAGGCACCACCACCACCGAGA
>NZ_JBHVEG010000005.1:0-82110 GCF_042802395.1 Promicromonospora sp. NPDC057488 | reverse complement strand
GCACAGGCCTGTGCCGACCTCGATGCAGACTGCCGACTCTGGACTTTCGACTGCCGACTGCCCACTCCCGACCGCCGCGAGTCAGCTCCGAGTCACCTCCGAGTCAGAGCGCCCCGCCCGCCGCGCGCGGGGCCGCCGCCGACTCGCCCGAGTCGCCGATCGTCTCGCGGGCCACGTAGTTCTCCAGGTCGAACAGGTTGTCGCCGGCGCGCTTCGCGACGGTGACCAGGGTGTTCGCCGCGGCGACCTCTTCGACCTGCTCCTCCAGGAACCAGAGCAGGAACTGCTCGCCCAGGGCGTCGCCCTCGGCGCGGGCCGCGTTGAAGATGGCCTCGATCTGGCGGGTGACCTGCTGCTCCTGGTCGAGCGCGAGCTGCAGGGGCTCCAGCACGTCCTTGAAGTCGTTGCGCACCTCGGGCGTGCCCGGGATCGCCACGGGCAGGGACCGGTCCAGGTGGTACTGGACGATCATCATGCCGTGGTTGCGCTCCTCCAGCGCCTGCCGGTAGAAGTGCGCGGCGAGCTGCGGCAGGTCGTGGCTGTCGAACCAGACAGCGATCGCCACGTACTGGAGGTGCGCCGCGAACTCGTGGCCCACCTGCTCGCCCAGCAGCCGCAGGTACTCGGAGTTCTCCTCGTGGGTCGTCATGGGGCCAACGCTAGGTCATCCCGGGCGTCATCTCCTGGGCCCGTCGCCCGGCCGCGCGCGGCGTACGTCACAGGTCGGGCCGGTGCAGGTGCACGGGGGCCATGTCGAGCCGCCGGACCAGGTCGCGGCACAGGTTCTCGACGTCGGGGCTCGCGGCGCAGCCGACCCAGAGGGCGAACGGCCCGGCGCAGCCGCAGACGTCGTCGGGCAGCCACTCGGCGGCCCAGGCGGAGACCGCGGCGGCCAGGAGCTGGCCGCGCCGGGGGCGGGGCGCCCCCGGCTCGCGGCGCAGCACGTGCAGGCCTACGCCGGGCGGCAGCACCCAGTCCGCGGGGTCGGCGTACGGCTGCCCGCCCGTGGCCCCGACCTCCACGAACATCTGGCCGTGGGCGTAGACGGGGAGCAGGTCGACCAGCTCCAGCAGCCGGGGCGCGTCGTGCACGTCGCCCGCCAGGAGCAGGTGCAGGGGCCAGGCGTCGTCGTAGTGGTGGTCGGTCACGTCGTCCTCTCAGGGTCACCCCGGGCTGGAACGTGGGGTGAGGTAAGGCTTACCTAACACCATCGGAGGCGGTGGGGGCAAGGCTCCGCGCGGTGTCCAGGAGCGTGGTCCCGGCCGGCACGAACGACATCCCCAGCAGCCGCCGGGCCTTGGCGTTGCTGATCTCCAGGGGCGGCAGCCCGCCGACGGCGTCCTGCTCCACCGTCGCGATCTCCACCCCGAGCTCGCGCCGCAGCAGCTCGATCACCCAGCCCCAGGTCACCACGTCGCCGCTCGTGAGCAGGATGCGCTCGCCGACCGCGGCCGGCGTCGACATGGCGCGGACGTGCGCCTCGGCGACGTCGCGCACGTCGACGACGCCGAACCGCATCCGGGGCAGCGCCGGCAGGCCGCCGGTCAGCATGGCGCCCACCGCGCCGACCGACGTGGACAGCCGCCCGCCCAGCACCGGACCGAAGATGCCGGTCGGGTTGAGCACGGTCAGCCCCAGCGGTGTCTGCGGGCCGCGGACCTGCTCGGCGACGAAGTCCCAGGCCGCACGCTCGGCCAGCACCTTCGAGCGGATGTAGGGGTCGTTCGGGTGGCCGGGGTCGGTCCAGTCGCGCTCGTCGTACGGCCGCCCGGTGGGCGGGCCGTACCCGACCGCGGCGAACGACGACGTCAGCACCACGTGCGTCACGCCGGCGTCCCGCGCGTGGCGCAGGACCCGCAGGGTGCCCTCGACGGCCGGCGCGATGACCTCGTCGGCCCGCTCGGGCGGCACCGAGAGGAACGGCGACGCGACGTGGTGGACCACCGACACGCCCGCGAGGGCCTCGGCCCAGCCCGCGTCGTCGTCGAGCGAGGTCACGACCGTCTCCAGGCGGTCGCCGGGGTCGACGCCTGCGGCACGTACCAGGTGCCCGACGGCGTCGGCGCGGGCGGCGTCGCGCACGGTGGCGCGGACGCGGTGCCCGCGGTCCAGCAGGGTGGCGACGAGGCGGCCGCCGACGTAGCCGTTGCCGCCGGTCACGAGGACCGGGCTCTCGGGCGTCGCGATTTCGGGCGTCGCGATTTCGGGCATGACGGGTCCAGGCATGGTGCTGCTCCTCAGTGTGGGTTCCTACGAATGTGGTGGTGGGGCGAACGAGCGCGGGCTCAGAACCGCGACATCGCCCCGAGCGTCCGGTCGGTCGCCCGCCGCTCGGCGTCGGCGTCACCGTCCACGCGGGCCTGCCACAGGTCGGCCTTGGCCCGCAGGTACTCCAGGCGCACGCCGAGCCGGGCGATCTCGGCCTCGACGCGGTCGGCGTGCGCGGCGAACAGGGCGGCCTCCTCGGCGGCGGCCGCGAGGTCGCCGGGGGCGAGCAGGGCCAGGTAGCGCCGCATCTCGTCGATCGGCACGCCCGCGCCGCGCAGGCAGGACAGCGCCTCCAGCGTCTCGACCACCTGCGGCCCGAACCGGCGGTGGCCGCTGTCCGGGTCGCGGTCCACGGGCGGGATCAGCCCGATCTGCTCGTAGTAGCGCAGCGTGGACTGGGCCAGCCCGGTGCGGCGGGCGACCTGCTGGATGGTGAGTGCCCGTTCCGGCGCTGCAGTGGCTGCTGCTGTCGTGGCCATGACCCCAGCCTGCGACACCTCGAGCGCTTGAGGTCAACTGTGCCGCCGATCACGCCCCACGCCAGGTTCGCCCTTGCTTAACTGCCGCGGGCACGGCAGAGTCTGGTGTGACGCACCTCACGACGGGGTGAGGCGCGTCGCCAAGGAGGTGCCCTGTGACCACCACCGAGTTCGCGACGCTGCGCCGGTCCATCGAGCAGCTGCGTCGAAGCGTCGCCGACGTGCGCGGCGCGTTCGGGGACGCCCCGGAGGTCCGTCGCCTGGTCAACGACCTGGAGCGGCTGGAGATCGACGCGGGCGACCTGGCCGCGGCCCACCCGTCGCGCGCGGCGGGGCTCGGCGGCCCGGAGCCCGAGCACGTGGTGGTCCCCGACACCCCGCTGGACGAGAAGATGTTCAGCGATGCCGACGACGAGGGGCTCGGCGGCTACCACGGCGACCGCTCGTGACGGCGACCGCGCGCCACCCCGCGTGGCGCGGGGTCGACGCGCCCGGGCGCGCCGCGGTCGGCGTCCGCACGCTGCGCACCGACCGCTGGTGGCTGGCCCCGGTGGCGACTGCGCTCGGCCTGCTGGTCTTCGTCGTCTACGCGACCGCGCGGGCGTTCCAGCAGGCGTACTTCTTCGCGGACGAGCGCTACCTGACGCCGTTCTACTCGCCGTGCGTGTCGCTCGGCTGCGCGTCCGCACCGGGCTCGTCGCACTTCGGCATGTTCCTGCCCGACCACCCGCTGATCCCGTACGCGGCCCTGAGCCTGCCGTTCCTGCTGGGCTTCCGGCTGACCTGCTACTACTACCGCAAGGCGTACTACCGGTCGTTCTGGCTGGCGCCCGCGGCGTGCGCGGTGCCGGAGCCCCACGCCCGGCAGACGGGGGAGACCCGCTTCCCGCTGGTCATGCAGAACGTGCACCGGTACTTCTTCTACGTCGCGGTGCTGGTCTCGCTGGTCAACACCTATGACGCCCTGGTCGCGTTCCGGCACCCCGACGACGGCTTCGTCGTCGGCGTCGGCAACCTGGTGCTGCTGGCCAACGTCGTGCTGCTGTGGTGCTACACGGCGTCATGCCACTCGTGCCGGCACGTGATGGGCGGCCGCCTGACGCACTTCTCGAAGCACCCGGTCCGGTACTGGCTCTGGACCCGGATCTCCGCGCTGAACACGCGACACATGCTCTTCGCCTGGATCACGCTCGCCTCGCTGATCCTCACCGACCTGTACGTGATGCTCGTGGCGCGCGGGACGATCGTGGACCTCCGCCTCATCGGATAGCGCCCGTCTCCGGAAGGAAGAAGCAGCCTTGACCGAGATCGAACGGCACGACTACGACGTCCTCGTGATCGGTGCGGGTGGTGCGGGGCTGCGCGCCGCGATCGAGGCCCGCGAGCGCGGGCTGCGCACGGCGATCGTCTGCAAGTCGCTGTTCGGCAAGGCGCACACCGTGATGGCCGAGGGCGGCTGCGCGGCGGCGATGGGCAACGTCAACGAGCACGACTCCTGGCAGGTGCACTTCCGCGACACCATGCGCGGCGGCAAATTCCTGAACAACTGGCGCATGGCGGAGCTGCACGCCAAGGAGGCGCCCGACCGCGTCTGGGAGCTGGAGACGTACGGCGCGCTGTTCGACCGGACGGCGGACGGCCGGATCAGCCAGCGGCACTTCGGCGGGCACACCTACCCGCGGCTGGCGCACGTCGGCGACCGCACGGGCCTGGAGCTGCTGCGCACCATGCAGCAGCGCATCGTGGCGCTGCAGCAGGCCGACCACGCCGCCACCGGCGACTACGAGGCGCGGCTGCGGGTGTTCGCCGAGTGCACCGTCACCGAGCTGCTGACCGACCCCGCCGGGGCCGGCGACCACGCGCCGATCGCCGGCGCCTTCGGGTACTGGCGGGAGTCGGGCCGACACGTGCTGTTCTCCGCACCCGCCGTCGTCCTGGCCACGGGCGGGATCGGCAAGTCCTTCCAGGTCACGTCCAACTCGTGGGAGTACACGGGCGACGGCCACGCCCTGGCGCTGCGGGCGGGCGCGAGCCTCGTGGACATGGAGTTCGTCCAGTTCCACCCCACGGGCATGGTCTGGCCGCCGAGCGTCAAGGGGATCCTCGTGACCGAGGGCGTGCGCGGCGACGGCGGCGTGCTGCGCAACTCCGACGGCGACCGCTTCATGTTCGGGTACGTGCCGGACGTCTTCAAGGGCCAGTACGCCCAGACCGAGGACGAGGCCGACCGCTGGTACGACGACCAGGAGAACAACCGCCGCACGCCCGACCTGCTGCCCCGCGACGAGGTGGCCCGCGCCATCAACACCGAGGTCAAGGAGGGGCGCGGCTCCCCGCACGGCGGCGTCTACCTGGACATCGCGAGCCGCATGCCGGCCGAGGAGATCAAGCGGCGCCTGCCCTCGATGTACCACCAGTTCAAGGAGCTGGCCGACGTCGACATCACCGCCGAACCCATGGAGGTCGGCCCCACCTGCCACTACGTGATGGGCGGCATCGAGGTGGACCCCGACACCGGGCAGTCGCGCGTGCCGGGGCTGTTCGCGGCGGGGGAGTGCGCCGGGGGCATGCACGGCTCGAACCGGCTGGGCGGCAACTCGCTGTCCGACCTCCTGGTCTTCGGCCGCCGCGCCGGGCTCGGCGCGGCCGACTACGTCACCGGCCTCGAACGCCGTCCCACGATCCGGGAGGCCGACGTCGAGGTCGCCGCCGCGATGACACTCGCCCCCTTCGACGCGCACCCCGCCGCCGCCGGCGGCGAGAACCCCTACACGTTGCACGCCGACCTGCAGCGCGTCATGAACGACCTGGTGGGCATCATCCGCACGGAGGCCGAGATGGTCGCCGCGCTCGACCGGCTCGCCGAGCTGCGGGCCCGGGTGCACGACGTCGTCGTCGAGGGGCACCGGCAGTACAACCCGGGCTGGCACCTCGCGCTCGACCTGCGGAACATGCTCATGGTCAGCGAGGCCGTGGCGTCCTCCGCGCTGCTGCGCACCGAGAGCCGCGGCGGGCACACCCGCGAGGACCACCCGGGGCTCGACCCGCAGTGGCGGCACCGGGTGCTGGTCACGCACTGCGTGGATGCAGGCGCCGGCGCCGTCGTGCCGCGGACCGCCGTCGAACCCGCCGAGCGGGTGCCGATGCGCGCCGACCTGCTCGCGCTGTTCGACCTGCCCGAGCTGGAGAAGTACTACACGGCGCCGGAGCTCGCGGGGCATCCAGAGCAGGGTTCGCGGCAGGGCGCGGGAGGCACACCATGACCTACAAGGGCCGGTTCCGCGTCTGGCGCGGCGACGCCGACGGCGGGGTGCTCGCGGACTTCACGGTGGAGGTGAACGACGGCGAGGTGGTGCTCGACGTCCTGCACCGGTTGCAGGCCACGCAGGCGCCCGACCTCGCGGTGCGGTGGAACTGCAAGGCGGGCAAGTGCGGGTCGTGCTCGGCGGAGATCAACGGGCGCCCGCGCCTGCTCTGCATGACGCGGATGTCCGTGTTCGCGCCCACCGACGTGGTCACGGTGACGCCGATGCGCACGTTCCCGGTGCTGCGCGACCTCGTGACGGACGTGTCGTTCAACTACGCGAAGGCGCGCGAGGTGCCGTCGTTCACGCCGCCCGCGGACCTCGCGCCGGGCGAGTACCGGATGGCGCAGGTCGACGTGGAGCGCTCGCAGGAGTTCCGCAAGTGCATCGAGTGCTTCCTGTGCCAGGACACGTGCCACGTGGTGCGCGACCACGACGAGAACAAGGAGGCGTTCGCCGGCCCGCGGTTCCTGATGCGCATCGCCGAGCTGGAGATGCACCCGCTGGACGTCGCCGACCGGGTGCCCGCGGCGCAGGACGAGCACGGGCTGGGCCGGTGCAACATCACCAAGTGCTGCACCGAGGTGTGCCCCGAGGGCATCAAGATCACGGACAACGCGCTGATCCCGATGAAGGAGCGCGTGGCCGACCGGCGGTACGACCCGCTGGTCTGGCTGGGCCGGACCATCTCGCGGCGCCGGGACTAGGGGTTGCTCGTGGTCTGCGCCGCGGCACGGTCCGCGGCGTGCGCCAGCGCCTCCCGGATCCCCGCGACGCCGCCGAGGCCGAGCTCCAGGTGCTGGTCCAGGCACTCCTGCCAGGTGTCGCGCGCCTGGGCCCAGCGGCCGACGTCGCCGAGCAGGGCGGCGCGCCGGCGCTCGGCCGCCACGAGGTCCTGCCGCATGTCGAACTTCCGGAACCGGACGGCGGCCTCCTGGTAGCAGGCGATCGCGCGCTCCGGGTCGCCGAGCCGCGCGTGCAGCAGGCCGAGCGTGTCCCACACGACCGCGCGCGTGGTGGGGTTGTCGGCGTCGTTCAGCAGGGCCAGCGCCTGCTCGGCGAGCGGGAGCGCCCGGGTGAGGTCGCCGTCGTGCGCCAGGGCCCACGCCAGGATGTTCAGGGCGTGCGCCTCGTAGTACGCCTCGCCCGTGCGGCGGCCGTGCACCAGGGCCCGCTCGGCCTGCCGGACGGCGTCGGCGTGGCGGCCCCAGCGCACCAGGTCGCCCGCGTACCCCTGGTGGGCCATCTGGAGCGCCCGCGGGTCGTCCAGCTCCGTCGCCAGGTCCACGGTGCGCCGGCGCAGGTCCTCGCCCTGCGCCGTCCGGCCCGCGACCGCGGCCATGGCCGCCAGGTAGCGCAGGCACCACAGCTCGGCCGGGCGGTCCCCGGTCCGCAGGGCGACGTCGCGCGCCGTGACCAGCCCGACCCACAGCGCATCGCGGAGGTCGGCGTGGTACGACAGCGTGCTGTAGAGCGCCCAGACCAGCGACACCGCCTCGGCGTCGAGCCCCTGGGCGCGGGCGGCGTCGACCACGGCGAGCAGCACCGCCCCCTCGGCCCGGAACCAGGCGGCCGGCTCCTGGTCGGGCACGCGGGCCGGGCCGGGGTCGGTGACGAAGGCCTGCGGCACGCGCGCCGGCCACCGGCGCCGGTCCATCTCCAGGGCCACGCCGAGGTACCACCGGGTCAGACGCCGCAGCGCCGCCTCCCGCTGATCGGGCGGCTCGTCCAGCCGCGCACGTTCCCGGGCGTACTCCGCGACCAGGTCGTGCATCGCGTACCGGCCGGGGGCGTGCTCGGTCACGAGGTTGACGCGGGTCAGCTCGGCCAGGGCGGCGTCGGCGGTGTCGGGTTCCCCCGCGAGCGCGCGGGTCGCCTCCCGCGAGACGTCGGGCCCAGGGTGTGTCCCGAGCAGCCGGAACAGGCGCACGCCGTCCGGGGACAGCGCCCGGTACGACGTGGCGAACACGCTGCGGACGTCGGCCATCGCGTCGTCGTCGCCCAGCGCGTCGAGCCGGGCGCCGCCGTCGGCCAGCTCGTCCGCGACCGCGGAGAGCGGGAACGCGGGCCTGGCCAGCACCCGGGCCGCGGCGATCACGATCGCGAGCGGCAGGCCGGCGCACCGTGCCACGATCCGGCGCGCCGCCTCCGGCTCGGCGGCGGTCCGCTCGACGCCGACCCGCAGCGCGAGCAGGTCGAGCCCCTCGGCCGGCGTGAGCGTGCCCAGCGCGACCCGGCGCAGGTCCTGCGCGGGGGCCAGGCCGCTCAGCGTGGCGCGGCTGGTCACCACGGTGACGCTCGCGCCCGGCCCCGGCAGGAGCGGCCCCACCTGGTCGGCGTCGCGGGCGTTGTCCAGCACCACGAGCAGCCGCCGGCCCGCCACGATGCCCCGGTACAGCGCGAGCTGGGCCTCCTCCGACGCCGGCACCCGGCCCTTGGCCACGCCCAGCGCGTCCAGGAACCCCCGCACCACCGTCGCGGCGGGTACCGGGGCCGACGCCGGGTCGAACCCGCGCAGGTTCGCGTAGAGCTGCCCGTCGGGGAACCGGTCGGCCACCCGGTGCGCCCAGTGCAGCGCCGTCGCCGTCTTGCCCACCCCACCGGCGCCGTCCAGGAGCGCGACCCGCGGCGCGGCGTCGTCGGCCAGCAGGCGGTCGAGCCCGGCCAGGGCCTCGGCGCGCCCGCTGAACGCGCGGGGCGCCAGGGGGAGCTGGCGGGGGACCAGGCCGGGCTGTGCTGTCCCGTCCTGTGTCATCCCGCCCTGGGTGATCCCGCCCTGGGTGATCTCGCGGCGCACCCGCCGGACCGCCTCGCCGGGGCCGATGCCCAGCTCGTCGGCGAGGGTCCGCTCCAGCCTGGCGTAGGCGTCGAGCGCGTCGGCGCGGCGTCCGCCCCGGACCAGGGCCGTCATGAGCTGGGCCCAGAAGCGCTCCTGGAGCGGGTACCGGCTCGTCAGGTCCTGGAGCTCGGGAAGGTACTGGTCCGCCGTGTTGTCTGTCGTGCTGTCCTCCGGGCGGTCTGCCGCCGCCAGGTCCAGCTCGAGCCGGCGGGCCAGCGCCGTCAGGCGCTGCTCGTCCAGCCGCGGCGCCTCGGCCGCGTGCAGCGTCGCCGAGGTGACCCCGTCGAACGCCGGGCCGCGCCACAGCCGCAGCGCGGCCACGAGCCGCCGCCGTTCGGCCGCGGGCGCGTCGCCCGGCCGGGCCCGCACGAGGTCCGCGAACGCGGCGGCGTCGACCCGCTCCGGGGGCACGGCGAGCCGGTAACCGCCCGGGACGGTCTCCACGGCGGCGTCGCCCAGAGCGCTGCGGAGCCGGCGGACCAGCACCTGCAGCGACCGCTGCGGGGCGGCGGGCAGGTCCTCGCCCCACACCACGTCGACCAGGCGCTCCACGGTCACGGGCTCACCGCGGCCCACCGCGAGCCCGGCCAGGAGCGAGCGCAGCCGGTCCGGCAGCCGCACCGGCTCGTCGTCGACCCCGACGGCGAACGGTCCCAGCAGGGCGACCGTGACCGCGGGCCGGTCCCCGTCGTCCACCCGGCCATCCTGCCGGGTCCGGACCGCACAGGAAAGCGCAGGTCGGACCGGGTGCGTCTGAAAGCGGTCTGAAACCGGCGGCGAGTGGAATGGCTGGATGCTACGCATCCACTTCACCTCGCAGGACCTGCTGCGGGTGCGGCTCGCGCCCGGGCCCGACCCGCTGTGGGAGGCGGTGCTGAGCGCGCACCAGGTCAACGTCGCGGGCGGCCCGCTGGTCTTCGGCCAGTGGCGCTCCCAGGTCGTGTCCGGGCTCACCCGGGAGGCGCGCTCCTACCTGGGGCTGACGCCGCCGCGCGGCTACACGCCCGACTTCCTCACGCCCGCGGGCGGGTCCACCGACTTCGGCGAGGGCCTGGACACGATGCTGAGCACGCCGTCGGCCCGGTTCCAGGACGAGCTGGAGCTGCTGAGCCGACGCCGCGAGGTGCCCCGCTGGGCCGCCGACCTGCACCGTTCGACCGTGGCCCGGCACCGGCTTGGCGTGGCCGCCAGGGCCTTCCACGACCAGGCGCTGGCACCGCACTGGACGGCGGTCCGCAGCGCCGTCGAGGCCGACGTCGCGGCCCGCGCCCGCACCCTGACCAGCGGTGGCACGCAGGCGCTCCTGGCGTCGGTGCACCCGACGATCACCTGGCGCGACCCGGTGCTGTGCGTCGACACCGCCGCCGACCGCGACGTGTACCTGGAGGGGCGGGGGCTCACGCTGCAGCCGGCGTTCTTCTGCTGGCGTGCCCCCATCTCGCTGGCCGACCCGGAGCTCGCGCCCGTGCTCGTCTACCCCGTGCCGCTCCGGCTGTCCTGGCTCCAGCCGGCCGGTGGTGGGCACCACGACCGGGCGCTCGCCGCGCTGCTGGGGCGCACCCGGGCCGCGGCGCTGTCCGCCCTGGCGTACGGCGCCAGCACCAGTGAGCTGGCCCGGCACATCGGCGTGTCCGCGCCGTCGGCGTCCGAGCACGCGTCGGTGCTGCGCGACGCCGGGCTCATCGCGTCGCGGCGCGAGCGCAACAGCGTCTGGCACACGCTGACTCCGCTCGGTCAGGCGGTGCTGGACGGGGGCCGGGAGCTGGTCGCCGCGGCGAGCCCGGCGAGCCCGGCGCCGCCGGCGACTCCGGTGAGCCCGTCGAGACCGGTGCGGACCGACTCGGCGTCCCGGCGGGCGGCCACCGCGCGGTGGGGCTCGCCCGCGGCGTCGTAGGCGGCGCCGAGCCGTTCGAGGGCCTCGGCGAGGCCGGGCGCCCCCTCCAGCGCCTCGTCGTACCGGCCGAGCCGCAGCAGCGACTGCGTGATCCAGCGCCGGCACGCGACCTGCTCAGGGAGGTCGCCGAGCGTCTCCAGGGCGTCGAGCGCCAGGAGGCCGGTCTCCAGGAGCGTCGGGATCTGGCCGCGGCCCCACAGGTAGGGGCGCAGGCAGCGTGCGATGCGCCAGGTGTGCCCGGGGTTCCCGGTCGCGGCGGCCCGGCGCACCATGCCGACGAAGACGGGCGCCTCGTCGTCGAACAGGGCGAGGCCGGCGTCGTACCCGGTCGGCGCGGTGGTGCCGACGACGCCGTCGGGCGCGGGGCCGAGCGTGTGCCGGTCCGCGGTGGGTGCCAGGGCCTCCTCGGCCTGGTGCGCCGCGTGCAGGTAGTGCTCGAGCATGCGGACCGTGGCGGCTCCGGTGTCCCGGGGCGGGTCGCCGGCGACGAGCTCGTTCGCGTAGTCCATCAGCAGCTCGTGCATGGTGAACCGGCCGGGCGCCAGCTCGATCAGGAGGCTCGCGCGCTCCAGCTCGGCGATCGCGGCGCGGGCGCGCTGCTCGGTGACCGCGCCGAGGCTCGCGACCCCCGGGACGGTGAGGTGCGGCCCGGGGTGCAGGCCGAGCAGGCGGAACACCCTCGCGGCGTCGTCGCCCAGCGCTCGGTAGGACCAGGAGAAGACGGAGCGGGCGGGCCGGTCGCCGTCGGCGGACAGGGCCGCGATCCGGGAGTCGTGCCGGTGCAGCTCGCGCACCACGGCCGCGAGCGGCGCCCCGGGCCGTCCGACGGCGCGCTCCGCGACGATCACGTGCGCCAGCGGCAGGCCCCCGCACAGGGCGAGCAGCTCGCCGCCCGCGGCCGGTTCGGCGGCGAGCCGGGCGGCGCCCAGCCGGGCGGCCAGCACGTCCTCGGCCTCGGACGGCGTGAGCGTGCCCAGCGCGAGGCGGGCCGCGCCCTCGACGGCGACGAGCCCGCCCAGGCGGTTCCGGCTCGTGACGACGACGACGCAGCGCCGTCCGCCCGGGAGCAGGGGTCGCACCTGCTCGACGTCGCGCGCGTTGTCGAGCACCACCAGCATCCGGCGGTCGGCGAGCACCGAGCGGTACAGCGCGGTCTGGGCGTCGGCGTCGTCGGGGATGCGGTCGGGCGGGATGCCGAGGGCGTCGAGGAACGTGCGGACGGCGACCGCGGGCGCCAGCGGCGTGTTGGTCGGGAAGTAGCCGCGGAGGTTCACGTAGAGGGTGCCGTCGGGGAAGCGGTCGGCGGCGCGGTGCGCCCACTGCAGCACCGTCGTCGTCTTGCCGATGCCGCCGGGGCCGTCCACGACGGCGATCCCGGGAGCGTCGTCGAGCAGCGTGTCCAGGGCGGCGAGGGCCTCGCGGCGGCCGCGGAACGCGCCGTCCGGCGGCGGGAGCATGCGGGGCGCGGCGGGCTGGGCGGGGTCGCCCGCGAGGAGGGCGCGGTGGAGGGCCTGTGCCTCCTCGCCGGGCTGGGTGTCGAGCTCGTCGCGGAGCGTGCGGTACAGATCCTGGTAGGCGGCCAGCGCGTCCGCGCGGCGGCCGGTGCGGTCGAGCACGGCCATGAGGCGCACCCACAGGCTCTCGCGCAGGGGGTGGAGGCCGACGAGCTCGCGCAGGCCGGCGGCCAGCTCGTCGAGGTCGGGGGAGTTGGTGGCGGCGTCGGTGACTGCGTTGGTGGTGGTGGGGCCGGGGGTGGGGCCGGCCAGGGCGACGTCGGCGGCACGTTCTACGGCCTGGAGGACGGTCTCCAGGAGGCGCGGGCGGTCGTCGGCGATCAGCAGGTCGGAGTCGACGGCCTCGAAGGGGAGGCCCCGCCAGTGGCCCAGGGCGTCGCGCAGGAGGCGGTACTCCTCGGTGGGTTCCTGGGCCGTATCGCTCTGGGCGAGCCTGGTCTCGAAGCGGTGCAGGTCGACGGCCTCGGGCGGGACGTCGAGGGCATAGCCCCCGGAGGTGGTGCGGACGGCGGCGGCGCCGGTCGCCGTGCGCAGGCGCGTCACCAGCACCTGGATCGCCTTTCGGGTGTCGGCGGGGCGGTCCGTGCCCCAGACCGCGGCGGCGATGCGCTCGGTGGACACGGGGCGCCCGACGTCGAGGGCGAGCACCGCCAGGAGAGTGCGGAGGCGGGAGCTGAGGGGGAGGGGCGCGCCGTCGACGGTCACGGCGAACGGGCCGAGCAGGCGCACCGACAGCGTGCGGGTGTGCTCGGTGCCCGGCATGTTCGCTCCCTCGCGTGGTTGTCCCCGCCCAGTATCGGGGGTCGGGGGCGGGCGGGTTGCTCCGGCGTGCTGTGTGCCCATCCTGGTCGACGTCGATAGGTGATCCCTGCGTTGCGGCCGGGTGTGGTCTGGGGGCGGGGTGGCGGGGGCGGTTGGACCGGTGTGGCCGGGCGTGCTGGGCGGATTGGCTGGTGCTGGGGTGCTGGGGTGCTGGGGTGCTGGGGTGCTGGGGTGCTGGGGTGCTGGGGTGCTGGGGCGAGCCGGGCGCCGTCGGGGCTGCCCAGGCTAGGTCCCGGATGCAGACGGCTGCCGCTCGAGTGCCTGGGTAGCGCCGTGAGGTGGGCCGGTGTGTCTGCTGGTGCCGCGGGCTGACAAGGGCGCTCGCAGCGTCGGCAATTTGCCGAGGCGCGTGCCGGCCTGCCCGATCGCACGCTCCCGACGATGCGCAGCACGACGGGACGGCTCCTCTGCGGGCCCGGGGTGTGCAGGCGTCCGTTCATGGGCACTCGCCCGCTGCCGCCGGTCGAGGCGCGCGACAACGGCGGTGCCGCCGTCTGTGGCGGGTGCCGGGGGAACTGACGTCAGGCCGGGTGCGACCAGGACAGGTCGGCTCGGCGGAACCGGGCTGGTGCCCGACCTGCTGTCCGGCGGGGTGGTTGCGGTGCCGGGCGCGGTTGCCGGGGTGGAGGGCTCGGCCGGTAGGCGATCGCGCCGTGGGCGGGCGTGGTCTGGCAGCCGATCGAGTAGCGGCTGCGTGGGACGCGGCCGGGTGCGGGGCCGGTCATGCCGGCCGCCGGAGTCCAGGGTGGAGTCGTGGCGCGGTCGCGGGCCGGCGTCGTGTCCTGATCGGTGCTGGGCATGGCCGTGTTCCGGTCGGGGTCTGCGTCGACACCTTGTCCCGCCTGGGTGGCCAGCAGCGCGTCGCCAGGTGCAGCTTCGGCCGAGTGCGTGTCCATGCCAGGGGCTGCGGTCGCGTCGGTGACCAGGGTCGTTCCGCGCTCGGGTGCTCCATCACGAACCAGGGCCTTGCGACGGGTCGGCGTGCCCCCACGAACCGAGGTGTTATCCACCAGTGGCTCGTCCCGGCCTGGTGCCGTGTCACGCACTTGTGGCACGCCTCGGCCCTGCGTCGCGTCCCGGGTCGTGGCTGGTGTCGGCGGTGTGGGCGCGACCGAGACATAGATGTGCCCGGTCGGGGTGACCGTCTCGACCGCGTGAAGTCCGTTGAATTGAGTGGTCTTCTGCGACCAGCCCGGTGCCTGCTTCGCATGGTTGCAGCGGGCACACAGGCCCTGACCGTTGTCGAGACTGGTCGGGCCGCCCTCGGCATGCGGGGTGACGTGGTCCAGGTGGCGCACGGGTGCGTCGCACCAGGTAGTGGCGCAGATGCCCTGCTCCCGGGCACGCAGCAGGCTCGACAGTCCTTGCGGGTGGAACCGGGAGGTGGACGTCGTGGCCAGCAGCCGACCGTGCGGGTTGACGTAGATCGAGCGCAGCCACGCGGAGTCGGTGTCGACTGCATGGGCAGCGAGGTTCCTCGCGACCGGGGCCGGGACGACACCCGCACCCGCAGGTGCACCCTCGACCACCATCGCGGGCTGGCCGCCGTTGGCGAGGAGGGTGTCGTCCGAGACCAGGAGGTTGATCGTGACCGGCACATCGTTCGCGTGGCCGGGCTCACGGGCGGTGACGCGTTCGATCAGGGTGTCGGCCATGATCTGACCCACCCCACGCTCATCACCCGTGGTCTTCGTTGTTTCGGCGTGGGTCTTGAGCTGGGCGTAGGCCTGCACTCCTTGGGCCATCGGGACCAGTGCGGTCAGGTAGACCATCAGGTCCGGTGCTGGGCGGATCGAGACCCGCCGCTCCGTGACAGCCTTCGCGTTGCGCTTCACGCAGGCGTGTACGTCGAGCTGTGCGGCGAGTTCCTTGATCCGGGCCACGAGGCGGCGGGTGCTCATGCGGGCCAGTTCGGTCAGGTGGGTGGGTCCGCAGATCTCCTCGTCGATCAGGGCCCGGTGCTCCACGGACAGGTGCGAGGTCTCCCGGACCAGGAGGGTGGCTCGCCACTGGGACAGCACCCCGGCCTGCAGGGCGGCGAAAGTGTGGGGCATCTGGGTGACCCAGACCCGGGACGTGGACACGAACCCGGCACCGGCGTGCGGGCTGACCTGCAGCGCCGCGCCGACCTGGTTCGGGACACCCCGACCACGCCGCTCGGCCCGGATGCTCTGCCGAGCCTCCTCAGCACGAGTCGCCTCATCCAGGGCCACCGTGATCCGGGCCTGGGTCGCGGTGATTGCGTTCTTGACCGCTTCGAGTTCGCCGAGCAGGTCTACCCATTCGGCCTGCACCGCGCTGGAGACCACAGCACCAGACCCAATGTCAGTGGCTCCGGGCAAGATCATCTCCGCCAGGGCACGCCGCACCGCCCGCACCCCCGCCACATCAACTGTTCGGTCGAGCGTCGGCACACCGGTCGCCCCGACAGCACCGGGCTCCGGAGCACTACCAGGCTGCAGTGCACTACCGGGCTGCAGGACAGCATCGGGCAGCAGCACCTCGCTAGGCAGCCTCGGACCGTTCCCGGGCAGCACCGATCGAGCAGGCTGCTTGCCTGCTCGTCCTGGCACTCCACCGGTTCGCTTCATGCCATCAACATATGGCACACCCGTTCGCACCGCTCGCTGAACCGACCCGATCTGCCAATAGCAGAATCCGGCTGCGCGTCGTGTGGACAAGCCCTGGAACTCAGCGGCCTGTGCCCCTGTTCGGATGGCCCTCGTCGTCGACCACGCCACACGACAGTCGCGGGGCAGGACCCAGAAATGCCAACTCGCCCCACCGCCACCTCACCCCACCCGCCGTCGCATCCTCACCCCGGTGACGCGGCCCCCGTCCACCGTCACCGTCGCCCCCTCCAGGTGGTGCAGCGGCCCGCCCCAGGCGGCGTGGTCGGCGTCGGGCATCGCTGCCACCAGCACCGCCTCGATGGAACCGCCCGACGAGACGATCAGCGCGGTCCCACCCTCCGGGGCACGATCGAGGATCCGCCGCCAGTGGCCGAGGTGCTCCTGCGCTACCTCGTGCAGTCCGCCGCCCCGGGCCAGCAGGCTCGCGTAGCGGACGAAGGGCTGCTCCCACGTCCGCTGGTCGTGGTGCCCGACCTCGCCCTCGACGTAACCGGAGGGCCAGGCGACCTGCTCGTCCACGGCGAACCCCATCGCGAGCGCCGTCTCCAGGTGCCGCGGCAGATCACCGACCGCGACATGGTCGATCCTGGCGGCGGTCAGCACCCTTGCGCGTCAGCGAGTGCCGGACGATCTCGAGTGTGCGCACGACAGCCACCCAACCAGGCCCACCCAAGCGCGACCACCCCGTGCCGGCCTACAGCCAGTCGTGCTCCCGCGCGTACCGGGCCGCCTCGTGCCGCGTCCGGGTCTGCGTCTTCTGCATCGCGTTGGACAGGTAGTTGCGCACCGTGCCCTCCGCGAGGTGGAGCTGGGCGGCGATCTCGGCCACCGAGTAGCCCTTGCTGGTCACCCGCAGCACGTCCACCTCGCGCTCGGTCAGCGGGCAGTCGTCGATGACGGCGAGCGCCGAGACGTCCGGGTCGATCCAGCGCTTGCCCTCGTGCAGGGCCGTGATGACCGTCGTGATGTGCGCCGGCTCCGCAGACTTGCTGACGAAGCCCTGCACGCCGAGCCGCAGCGCCTTGCGCAGCACTCCCGGCCGGGCGTGCCGGGTGAGCATGAGGATCACCTGGTCCGGTTGCGCGGCCCGGATCTCGCCGACGGCGGCCAGGCCGTCCACCCCGGGCATCTCCAGGTCGATGACCAGGACGTCGGGCCGGTGCTCCAGCGTGGCCTCGACGGCGGCCGCGCCGTCCTCCGCCTCGGCCAGCACCGTGATGTCGCCCTCCAGGGGGAGCAGCGCGGCGAGCGCCTTGCGGAGCAGCGCCTCGTCGTCGGCCAGTACCACCGTGGTCATCTGCTGCCCTCCAGAGCTGCGGCGGACGGCGCCGCCGTCCCACCAGTGATTGTCTCCCCGGTCCCGGTCCCGGTCCCGGTCCCGGCCCCGAACGACGCCGCCGTCCGGAACCGCCCCTCGTGCTGCTCGACGGTCAGCTCGCCGCCGTCCTCGGCGACGCGCTGCCGCAGCGCGGACAGCCCGCTGAGCTCGGGCGCCGGACCGGGCCGGGCGCCGTCGTTGACGATGTCGATGCCCGTCCCGGTCAGGGTGATCCGCACCCAGGTCGCCTGGGCGTGCCGCAGGATGTTGGTCGTCGTCTCGCGCAGCACCTGGCCCAGCAGCTCCGCGGTGCGCGGGTCGGCCTCGGCCGGGCGGTCCACGCGGACGGTGATCCCCGCTGCCTCGAACAGGTTCTTCGCGTTCTCCAGCTCGGCCGACAGGTTGAGCCGCCGCTGCCCGTGCGCGAGGTTCTTGGTCTGCGCGATCGTGTCGGCGACCAGGGCGTGGATCTCCCGCAGCTCCTCCTGCGCCCGGTCCGGGTCGCGGTGCACCAGCTTCTGGGCCAGCACGGTCTTCAGCTTGACCACGTGCAGGGTGTGGCCCTGGATGTCGTGCAGGTCGCCCGCGAACCGGATGCGCTCCTGGGCCACGGCCAGCTCCGCCTCGCGCTCCCGCGTCTCCTTCATGAGGTCGAGGTACCTCTGGTTGCCGTACAGCAGCGGCGTGGCCACGACGAAGACGCCCGTCGGCACCAGCACGTAGACGATCAGGTCGCCGACGACGTCCTGCGACACCAGCAGGCGGCTCGCGCCCACGGCCGCGATGAAGGCGAGCAGCCCGAGCCCGGCGGCGATCCGGTGCCGCGGGAGCTGGGGCACCACGAGGGAGCCCACGACGCCGAGGCCGTAGAACGCCGTGCTGCTGTCGGCTACCAGCGCCCCGAACACCCACACCGCCGCGGTGATCGCCAGGCAGGGCAGGGCGACCCGCGCGAGGTCGTCCGCCGTCCACCGCTCCATCGCGACGATCGCGGCGAGCACGCCCACGACCAGCGCGACCGTGCCCCACCAGGTCTGGTGGTCGATCAGCACCAGCACCACGCCCGTGAGGGCGATCGGCGGGACCTGCAGCACCAGGTTGAGCCGGCGCAGCCGGCCCTGGGACACCTCGTTGTGATCGGACAGCGCGGTCCGCCGGGGCCTCACCACTCGCGGTCCATCGGCACTCCAGATCGGGTCGGGCCGTTCGATCGGCAGTTCGGTCGGCAGCTCGGTAGGGCAGCTCGGTACGGCAGAGCAGGTCGGGTCCAGTATTCGTCCCCGGCCGCGCCCCCACCAGTGACACAGCGTCACGACCGGCGGCGACGAATGTCATGCCGGGCCGATGACGCCGTCGCACTGTCGGGCGGGTGAAATCCGGGATGTGATCTCAACGTACCCACAGCCGAGAACCTGGAGGAGCACGTGAGAACACGCGCCACGGTCACGACCGTCTCAGCCCTCGCCGCCGTCGCCCTGACGGGCGCGATCGCCGTCCCGGTCGCCACGGCGACGTCGGACAGGACGACGTCGGAGAAGGCCGCCGTCGCCACCGCCGACGACCCCGTCACGCACGAGGAGAACGACCGCGTCCCGGAGGGTGCCGCCTGGACCCAGCACTACTTCCCGTCCTCGGACGGGTCGGACGTCGAGCTGCACGCCGACGTCCTGCTGCCGGAGGGGCTGAAGAAGGGCGAGCAGGTGCCGGTGATCCTGTCGGCCGGCTCGTACTTCGGGCACTCGGGCGAGATCTTCGACGAGCAGCACCCGCACACCGGTCCCTCGGACCGGTTCGGCGACCTGGTCGAGGGCATCGACCTGTTCGACCGCGGCTACGCGCTGGTCCTCGTGGACACCCGCGGCTACGGCGGCTCGACCGGCTGCATCGACTTCGCGGGACCCGGCGAGCAGGCCGACGTCGCCGCCGCGATCGACTGGGCCGCCGACCAGTCGTGGTCGACCGGCTCGGTGGGCATGTACGGCAAGTCGTACGACGCCGTCACGGGCCTGATCGGCAACAACCTGGACCAGGACGCGCTCAAGGCCGTCGTGGCCCAGGAGCCCATCTGGGACATGTACGACCGGATCCGCTCCAACGGGGTGCCCCGGCAGGAGGGCATCATCGCGCCCAGCACGTACAACACGATCGCCCAGCTCCCGCAGCTGCCGGACGACGACGAGCGCTACGTGCAGAACTCGCAGTACGAGCTCACGCACCCGGAGTGCCTCGCGGCGAACACGACGAACACGCTGATCGCCGACCCCGGCACGAGCTACTGGCAGGACCGGGACCTGGCGAAGCACGCCGCGGGCTCGGACACGCCGCTGTTCGTGACGCAGGGCTTCCTGGAGTGGAACACCCGGCCCGAGTCCATGGACGAGTACCTCGCCAACCACGAGGGCGAGCAGCGCGGCTGGCTCGGCCCGTGGGACCACGTCCGCGGCAACGACCGTAACGAGGACGGCAGCCTGAAGATGGGCCGCGAGGGCTGGTTCGACGAGATCGGCGCCTTCTACGACGAGCACCTCAAGGGCGTCGAGCCGACGACGGACTACCCGGCGTTCGCGATCCAGGACAGCACCGGCGCCTGGCGCGCCGAGGACACGTGGCCGGTCGCCGACCGGACCGCCAAGGTCGCCCTGGGCGGCGGCTCCTACGTGGACGACGGCGGCCCCCAGGAGGAGCAGGACGGCTCGCGGTCCAGCTACCTCACGTGGTCCGCGCCGGTCGAGGCGGACGTCCGCGTGGCCGGCACGCCCCGGATCTCGCTCAAGGCCCGCGGCAACGGCAACGTGCTGGTCGAGCTGCACGACGTCGCCCCCGACGGCACCGCGGTGTCGTTCGTGGAGCAGGCCGCCGTGGTGCAGGACGGCCGGCTGGCGATCGACCTGGAGTCGACCGACTGGACCCTCGCGGCCGGGCACCGGCTCGCCGTCGAGATCGGCTCGATCCAGACCGGGTCGTGGGTGGACACGCCGTCGGGCAGGACCGTCAAGGTGCGGGACGCCCGGCTGGAGCTGCCGCTGGACGACCCGGCCGGCGACGCACCCACCGAGGGTGAGCGCGCCACCTGGCTCGACACCTACCTGGCCGCCTACACGGCCGAGCTGACGCCGGGCAAGCCGGTCTTCACGGTGCCCGCGCCCCGCGGTTGAGGCAGGGCGGTTGAGGCTCAGTTGTCCCGGCGGCGCGTGTCGGTCGTCTCGGTCCGACGCGGCCGCCGGGTCAGCAGGGCGTCGTGCCCGCGGGGCCGCCCCACGGGCACGACGGCGTCGAGGGCGCGGCGCAGCGCGGCCTGCGTGACGCCGGTCCTCTCGTCGTCGGCGCGCAACGCCGCCATGACCTGGTCGGCCGCCAGGCGCAGCGGCACGTCGGCCTTCTGCGCGACCTGCGTCAGCATCTCGGTCGCCACGTCCTCGTCCACGCCGCGTACCGCGACGATGACGCCCTTGGCCTGCTCGATGGCGGCCTGGCTGACGAACGCGCGGTGCACGGCGCCGTCGGCGAGGCGGTCCAGGGCCTCCTTCTGGACGGGCGTCACGTCGACGACGTAGCCGACCAGCTCGGGGGAGCGGTCGAGCGCGCTCTGCGTGCCCTCGCCCGTGACGACCACGGAGCGGGTGCGTCCGTTGCGCGACACGATGCGGTGCGCGCATGCGAAAGGACGGCCCAGTCGCAGGGCCTCGCCGGCGGCGCGGACCACGCGGCCGCGGTCGTCGGGGTGCTTGCGCGAGCGCAGCGCGTCGAGGCCGGGTTCCACCTCGTCCCGCTTCCAGCCGTGCATCGCGTACACCTCGTCGGACCACCACCACGTTCCCGAGGTGACCCCGACGCGGTAGGTGCCGACCACCAGGTTGGTGCCGAGCCCCAGCGTGCGCACGAGGTCCGCCGCCGAGAACCCGTGGGGGACGGCGGGGGTGCCATCGGCACCACCCGCACTGGTCGTTCGCGGCTTCTCGGTCAAAGGCACATGAACCTCCCAGATCCAACTGGATCTGAAGCCGCTTCATGACTCCAAGCCAAAAACAATACCTCAGTTCGGGCGATTCCGACAGTACGGACGTCAAACTCGCTGGTGGGGCAGGAATTCGAGATTGCTTTTGCGCCGCGTATTCCTGCGCTTTTCTGATGCATTCCGTAATGCGGGCCTGCTGGTCGCGGGGCGGCCAGGTTGCGAGTCGGTGTCGCGGGCCTAGGTTGATGAGTGGTCATGAAGCGGCCGGTTCCGCACGCCTTGTCGCGCTAGCGGTCGAGCTAGAAGTCGAGCGAGAACGGGAGTCCGAGCATGAGCCATCCGGGTACTGACCACAGCCAGACGGACCAGAGCGTGGGCAGCCTGGTCGGCGAGATCAGCCGCGACGTCTCGACGCTGATGCGGCAGGAGGTCGCGCTCGCCAAGGCCGAGGTGGCGGAGTCCGCCAAGCGCGCCGGGAAGGGCGTCGGCATGTTCGGTGGTGCGGGCGTCGCGGGCCACATGGTCCTGGTGTTCCTGTCGCTGGCGCTGTGGTGGGCCCTCGGCACGCTGGTGGGCGGCGGCTGGTCCGCGCTGCTCGTCGCGGCGGTCTGGGCGGTGATCGCCGCGGTGCTCGCGCTGCGCGGTCGCGCCGAGCTGCGTGCCGTCGAGGGACTGCCGAGGACGACCGACTCGGTGCGGAAGATCCCCGACGCGTTGCACGGGCATGAGGGCCTGCACGGAGACCAGGGAGCCTCACAGGGACGGGAGAAGAACGCATGAGCGCCGGTGATCCCGAGGAGATCCGTGAGGAGATCGAGCGGACGCGCGACGAGCTGAGCAGGGACGTCGACGCGCTCCGCGACAAGGTGAGCCCGGGCCAGGTCGCCCGGCGTCAGGCGGACCGCGTGCGGGCGGGAGCCGCCCGGCTCAAGGACCGGGTGCGGCACTCGGAGGACGAGGCCGGACCGGACGGGGCTGTGCTGGACGAGGCCGTGCTGGACGAGGCTGTGCTGGACGAGGCCGTGCTGGACGAGGCTGTGCCCGACGAGGACGCGCCCGAAGACCCTGCCCGGGAAGGCCTGGCACGGGACCAGATGGCACGCGACGAGAACGCCTGGCGGACGGACCGCACGACCGACTGACCTGACCGCAGGGCCGACGAGGGGGCTGGCATGACTGACATCGACGACTCGTCGGCGCGGTCCGGGGCTCCGGCACCGGACGACCGGCGCAAGCCCGACTCCCCGCCGGACCTGCGCCGGGGGACGTGGAAGTACGTCGCGCGCAACACCGTGCGTCAGTTCACGCGGGACGAGTGCCTCGACCTGGCCGCCGCGCTGACCTACTACGCGGTGCTCGCCGCGGCGCCCGCGCTGCTCGCGCTCGTCTCCGTGCTCGGTCTGGTGGGGGACGGCGAGCAGGCGGTCCAGCGGGTGCTCGACACGGTCGACGGCGTGGTGCCGCCCGACGCGCTGGCGATCGTCGAGCCGCTCGTCCAGAACGCCGCGTCGAGCGGCGGCGCCGGGCTGACCCTCGTCGTCGGTGTGGTCCTGGCCCTGTGGTCGGCGTCCGGGTACATCGGCGCGTTCGGCCGCGCGATGAACCGGGTCTACGGCATCGACGAGGGGCGGCCCGTGTGGAAGCTCCGCCCGGTGATGCTCCTGGTCACGCTCGTCGCGGTGGTGATCGCGGCGCTGATCGTGGCCGCGCTCGTGCTGAGCGGCTCGCTGGCCCGCGCGGTGGGCGACGCCGTCGGCCTGGGTTCCACGGCCGTGACGGTGTGGAACATCGCCAAGTGGCCCGTCGTGCTGGCGCTGGTCATCGTGCTGGTCGCGATCCTGTACCGGGTCACGCCCAACGTGCGGCAGCCCCGGATGCGCTGGATCAGCGTCGGCGCGTTCGTCGCGATCTTCTCGTGGGTGCTCGCGTCCGCCGCGTTCGGCTTCTACGTCGCGACCTTCTCCAGCTACGACGCCACCTACGGGTCGCTGGCCGGGATCATCGTGTTCCTGCTGTGGCTGTGGATCACCAACCTCGCGCTGCTGTTCGGCGCCGAGCTGGACGCCGAGCTCGAGCGCGGGCGCGAGCTGGAGGGCGGCATCGCCGCCGAGGAGAACGTGCAGCTCCCGCCCAAGGACGCCCGGGCGAGCGAGAAGCGCGAGGCCAAGCACCTGCGCGAGGTCGAGCGGGGCCGCGAGATCCGGGTCGCGGCGGCGCGGGGCGAGGACGACGACTAGCGCTCCCACGCCTCCGCGCCGGTCCGCACCCGGAAGGCCCGCTCCCGCGCCCACGCGTGGAACCGGTCGAGCAGCTCGATCTGGGCGCGGGCCTGGGCCGTCAGCTCGGCGAGCCGCGCGGCGTCCAGGCCCAGCTCGCCGGCGTGCTCGCGCAGCGTCTGCCAGCCGCCGATCTTGCCCAGGACGGCGGACCGCATGAGCTCCGCCTCCAGCACCGTCGTCATCGGCGAGCGCTGGGTGACCCGGCCGTTGAGCTTGAGCCGCCCCGCCTTCTCGCCCAGCCACGCCGCGACCTGCCGGTACCGGCGGCGCGGCACGCCCAGGGCGTCCAGCAGGTCGCGGTACAGCTCCCGCTCGGCCCGCAGCTGCTCGGTCGCCTCGGCCAGCTCGGCGTAGAACGGGGTGTCCTGCGCGGTGCGGGCCATCAGCCCCATACGCTCCAGGCCGGCCGTCGCGCCGGTGAAGTGGTCCGACAGGTAGAGCCCGAACAGGTAGTGGTCCATCGAGTCGGGGATCCGCGGTGCTCCGCCGTCCCGTACCGGAACGGGTATCGTGCCCTGCCCAGCTCCCCGTCCCGCCGACATCCCCGCCAGCAGGTCCTCGACCGCGTCCGCCCCGGTGCGGCGCGGGGCCCACCCCAGCTCGCTCCGGATCCGGGTGGAGTCCAGCACCGGCACGGACAGCGCCAGGTCGACCCAGCCCGGGTCGGCGCGGACCACGTGCCCGGCCCAGGCCGCGGCGACCGCGCCGCGGGCCAGGGCGGGCGGCACCTCGACCACGCGGCCGTGGTCCACGATCCGTGCCAGATCTGCGCCCGCCAGCACGTCGTCGGCGGCGACGTTGAACGCCCCGCGGGCCCGCTCCACGACCACCCGCCGGTAGGCGTCGGCGACGTCGTCCGCGTGCACCGCCTGCAGGCGCAGCCCGGCGGGCAGCGGCAGCACGGGCAGCCCGCCCCGGCCCAGCAGCCGCACCGGCACGAGCGGCCCCAGGAAGTTCCGCGCGATCGACCGGGCGGCGTCGGCCTGGAAGATCAGGGCGGGCCGCAGCCGGGCCACCACGACCTCCGGGTGCGCCCCCTGGAACGCGTTCAGCACCCGCTCCTGGGCGACCTTGTCGACGCTGTAGTGCGACGTCGGCAGGCCCCGCACGGGCCACTCCTCGCCGCGCGGCGCGTCGTCCCCGGCGGGGGCGTAGGCACCCACCGAGGACGCGACCACGAGGTGCGGCACGCCCGCCCGCGCCGCGGCCTCGGCCACCCGGCGCGTGCCCTCGACGTTGGCCCGGCGCAGCAGCTCGCGCTCGCGGTCGGGCTGCACCAGCCAGGCGAGATGGACGACGGCGTCCGCGCCGCCGAACTGGGCGGCGAGCTGCGCGACCACGTGCTCGTCGGTGTCCTCCGCCGCGATGTCGACGGCCGCCCACCCGGCGTGCGCGTACGGTTCGGCGGCCCGGTTCGGCAGCCGCCGCGCGATCCCCAGCAGGGACGTGACCCGCGGCTCCGCGTGCAGCGCACGCAGCAGCGCGGTCCCGACGTTCCCGGTGGCTCCGACCACGACGACCCGCATCCATCAACCGTGGCACCGGGCCCGACCGCCCGCATCCCGCGATAACCTGCAGCCGATGAACCGGTCCCGCACCAGCGTCGGGCAGGCCCTGGTCCAGCTCGGGCAGCGCGCCGCGGACTACGCCTGGGCCGCCGACCGGCAGGCCCGCCACTTCCTCGGCCGCGCCACCGTGCCCACCGGGCCCGGCGGCGCCGCACCCGTCGTGCTGCTGCCCGGCATCTACGAGACCTGGGAGTTCCTCGGCCCCGTCGCCACCGCGCTGGCCCGCGCCGGCCACCCCGTGCACACCGTCCCCGGGCTGCGGCACAACGCCCGCCCCGTGCCCGAGTCGGCCGACGTCGTCGCCGAGCACCTGGAGCGCGCCGACCTGTCCGGCGTCGTGCTCGTGGCGCACAGCAAGGGCGGCCTGATCGGCAAGCGCGTGCTGCTCTCGCCCGCGGGCGAGCGGGCGCTCGGCATGGTCGCGATCGCCACGCCCTTCGCCGGCTCACGCTGGGCGCGGTACATGCTTTCCCGCGCCCTGCGGTCCTTCGACCCGCGCGACCCGGTGCTGCTGGCGCTCGCGGGCGAGCTCCTGGTCAACGAGCGCATCACGTCGATCTACCCGCGGTTCGACCCGCACATCCCCGAGACCGGCCGGCTGACCGGCGCGCGCAACGTCGAGCTGCCGCTGTGGGGGCACTTCCGGCCGCTCGGCCAGCGCCTGCTGGTGCAGACCGTGGCGGACGAGGTGGCGCGGATCTCTGGGTGAGCGGTCCGGCTGTCCCAGCAAGCACGTCCGGCGTGGTCCACTGGGATGTGCTCACCGTCCGCCACACCTCGCCGCGGCGGCTCGACGTCGGCCTGACGCTCGGGCCGCTCGGCCACGGCCCGGGCGACCCCACGTTCCACCGGGCCGCCGACGGGTCCGTGTGGCGCACCTCCCTGCTGCGCTCCGGGCCGGTGACGCAGCGGTTCGTCCCGGCCGGCCCGCACGACGTCGTGGTGCACCACTGGGGCGACGGCGCACGCGAGGCGGCCGGGGCGCTGCCGGTGCTGCTCGGTGAGGACGACGACGCGGCCGGCTTCGAGCCGCCGCCCCAGGCCGCCGTCGCCCACCGCCGCGCGGCCGGCCTGCGGATGGTGCGCAGCGACCGGGTGCTGGAGGCGCTGGTGCCCGCCGTGCTGGAGCAGCGCGTGCAGACCGTCACGGCGCACCGGGCCTGGCGCTGGCTGGTCGCGCGGTACGGCACCCCGGCGCCCGGGCCCGCCCCGGAGGGGCTGCGCGGGGGCCTGCGCGTGGCGCCCGACGCCGGGACCTGGGCCCGCGTGCCCGTGTGGGACTGGCACCGCGCCGGCGTCGACCCCGGCCGGGCGCGGACCGTCGCGCGGTGCGCCGCCGTGGCCCCGCGCCTGGAGGAGGCGGCCGCCATGGCGCCCGCCGAGGCCCGCGCGCGGCTGGAGAAGGTGCAGGGCATCGGCGTGTGGACGTCGGCCGAGGTGGCCCAGCGGGCGTTCGGCGACGCCGACGCCGTCTCCGTCGGCGACTTCCACCTCCCGGCCGCCGTCGGCTGGGCGCTGACGGGCGAGCGCACGGACGACGCCGGCATGCTGCGCCTGCTCGCGCCCTACGCGCCGCACCGGCACCGCGTGGTGCGGCTGCTGTCGCTGTCGGGCCGCGCCCGGGCGCCGCGCCGCGGGCCCAAGCTGCCGATCGCGGACTACCGGACGTTCTAGCTCGCGCACCGGCCCGACGACACCGGCGTGTCCAGGGCGGTGGCCTGCGCGGCGACGGGGCGCAGCTCGGCGTCGGTCATGGCGAACCCGACCTCGACGTCGGACTCCGCGCGGGCGAAGACGACGCCCGCGACCCGGCCGTCCGTGGTCAGCAGCGGCCCGCCCGAGTTGCCCGGGCGCACCTGCGCGGCCAGCGAGTAGACCTCGCGGGGGCTGGCGCCCTCGTCGTACACGTCCGGCACGGGGGCGGTGCTCACGCTGAGCACGCCCGCGCTGCGGGAGGTGAACGGGCCGCCGTACGGGTAGCCCTGGACGGCGGCCTGGTCACCCACCGACAGGGTCCGTGCGATGGGCAGCGGGTCGGCGGACAGGTCCGGCACCGCGATGACGGCCAGGTCGTCCACGGGGTCGTAGTAGACGACGCGGCCCTCGCGGGCCGGCTGGTCGGGCAGCTCGACGACGGGCCGGTCCACGCCGGCCACGACGTGCGCGTTGGTGACCAGCCGGTCGGTGGCCACCACGAACCCCGAGCCGGTCGAGCTCTTGCCGCACGCGTACGCGATGCCCGAGATCCGGGCCACCGACTGGGACGCGGCCTCCAGCTGGGCGTTGCCGAGGTCGACGGCGGGCACGACCGGCTCCTGGCGCGGGACCATCAGGATGTTCAGGCGGGGCAGCCCGTCGTCGAGCACCATGGCGCGCATCTGGGCCAGCGGCCGGCCCACGGCCGGGGGCGTCAGGTGGTCGATGGTGCGCAGCACCGCCGACGACGACACCGCGGACGAGACGCCAGGCGTGCCCGTGGCGGAGACCGCGTTGCCGACGAACGACAGCGCCAGGGCCACCACGATGACGTTCGCGGCGCCGCCGAGCAGCCGCTCCAGCGGGCGCAGCGCGGTGCGGTCCACGCCCCGGCGCAGGTCGCGGCCGAACCCGGCCCCCAGCGAGGCGCCGAACAGCGGCAGCAGCACGGCCAGCGCGATCGAAACGGGGCCGCGCCACTCGGACGACGGCAGCACGTCGTTGACCGCCGGCACCGCCCAGAAGGCGGCGAGCCCGCCCACGATCAGGCCGATGAGGCCGCCGAGCGTGGCCAGCAGGCCCCGGCTCAGCCCGGCGCCCAGCGCGATGAGCAGGGCGACGATCAGCACCAGGTCGACAAGGGTCACGGGTAGACCGTAAGCGGTGATTCCGGCGGGCGGGGGCGCCGCCACGCCTTCCCGGCACCCGATCCGCGAATCCGTACCGGAACGTTCACACCCGGGAAGGGGTACACCCGGGAAGTTCACAGCCAGCAAGGCGTTCACGGCCAGCAACGTTCACGGCCGGTAGGGAAAACCCGTAACTGCGCGACCATCCGTTGTGCGGTTCCGGCGGCCGAATATACGGTTCGGGCCACGCGCGCGTAAGACACAGCGATGACCGCCCGGGCAGTCCCGCCCGGCGGGATGATCACGTCGAGGGAGCACCCCGATGCGTCGTGCACTCAGAGCCAGCACCCCCAGCAGGACCCCCAGAGCCTCCAGGACGCTGGTCACGGCAGTCGCCGCCGTGACACTGGTCCTCTCCGCCTCGCTCGTCGCCTCGGCAGCGCCGCCGACGGTGTCGGACGAGGCCCGGGTCGCGCAGGACCAGACTGCCCAGGACCAGACCGCGCAGGCCGCCGCCGCCCTGACCTGGTCCGACGAGTTCAACGGCGCCGCGGGCAGCGCGCCCAACGCCGCGAACTGGAACCACGAGACCGGCGCCGGCGGCTGGGGCAACAACGAGCTGCAGAACTACGTCAACTCCCGCCAGAACTCCGCCCTGGACGGCAACGGCAACCTCGTCATCACGGCCCGGCAGGAGGGCAGCGGCTACACGTCCGCCCGCCTGACGACCAAGGGCAAGGTGCAGCCGCAGTACGGCCGGCTCGAGGCGCGGATCAAGATCCCGCGCGGCCAGGGCATCTGGCCGGCGTTCTGGATGCTCGGCGGCCAGTTCCCGGGCACGCCGTGGCCGAGCTCGGGCGAGATCGACATCATGGAGAACATCGGCCGCGAGCCGCACCTGGTGCACGGCACGCTGCACGGCCCGGGCTACTCGGGCGGCAACCCCATCACCGGGCAGTACCAGCACCCGCAGGGCTGGTCGTTCGCCGACGACTTCCACACGTTCGCGATCGACTGGAGCCCCAACTCCATCACCTGGCTCGTGGACGGCAACGCGTACCAGACGTTCACGCCCGCCAACACGGGCGGCAACCCGTGGGTGTTCAACCAGCCGTTCTTCTTCATCCTGAACGTCGCCGTGGGCGGCAACTGGCCCGGCTACCCCGACGGGTCCACGCAGTTCCCGCAGCAGATGCTCGTCGACTACGTGCGCGTCTACGACTCCCAGGGCGGGGGCGGCGGCCGCACCGGCACGATCCGGGCGAGCAACGGGATCTGCCTCGACGTCGCCGGGGCGGCGACGGCCAACGGCACCCCGATCCAGCTCGCCAACTGCAACGGCAACACCGCCCAGCAGTGGACGGTCGGCACCGACGGCACGGTCCGCGCGCTCGGCAAGTGCCTCGACGTCGCGAGCGGCGGCACGGCGGCGGGCACCGCCGTCCAGCTCTGGGACTGCAACGGCACCGGCGCCCAGCAGTGGGCCTCGACCAGTGGCACCCTGGCCCTGCGCAACCCGCAGTCCGGACGGTGCCTGCAGCCGGTGGGCCGGGTGCAGAACGACGGCACGCGGACGCAGATCGCGGACTGCGACGGGAGCACGGTGCAGCGGTGGACACTGCCGTGACCCGGTCCTGACCCTGCCCTGACACCGGCGCCACCCCGCCCCCACCCCGCAACCCGAGGTGCGCTTCTACCTAGTCATTGGGCCCGAAATCACGCCGTATCTGGGCCTGATGACTGGGTAGAAGCGCACCTCTGACATCGCCGGGTCACACGTACAGGGACAGGACCACCGCCAGGGCGCCCAGGCCGATCGTCACCCCGACGGCGGCCGTCAGCGCGAGCAGCCCCGCACCCGGGGAATCGTGGCCCGGCCCTCGCGCCGGGACCGGCGTCCGCCGCGTGTGCCGGCGTCGGGCGGCGATCCAGAGGTACCCCGCCAGTCCCGTCCCGACCAGGCCGGGCAGCAGCCAGACCGCGTGCCCGAAAAGTGCGGGCAGCAGCCGAGCGGCCACCAGCGAGACCGCGGCGACCGCCAGCGCCGTGCGGCGCCAGGCGAGCTCGGTGCGCTCGGGCTGCAGCCCGAGTGCGGGCGCCGTCATCGCAGCAGCACGCCGAGCAGCACGAGCACGCCCACCACCGCGACGACGACCGCGAGGACCACCCCGACGATCGTCGCCGGGAGCGGCGACCCGCTGCGCAGCGCCCGCTCGATGCGCATCCACCAGACCCACGCGATCAGGGGCAGCAGCGTGCCCGCCACGATCAGCACGATCGACGCGGCGAGCCGCAGGCCGGGCTGCAGGTCGAGCCCCAGGGTCTCCAGGGCGACGCCGCCCGCGACGAGCGCGAGCGAGGTGCGGATCCAGGCGAGGAAGGTCCGCTCGTTCGCGAGGGAGAACCGCGCGTCGGGCTCCGAGCCGACCCGGAACACCGACCCGGGGAACCGGCGCCCCGTGCCTGCGATCGAGCCCTCGCTCATTCCCTGATGATCCCCCTGGACCGGCGCGCCCGCACCAGCGGGACCACCACCGCGGCCGCGACGGCCAGCAGCACGAAGGCGAGCAGGGTCCACGGCACGGCCCACCCGCTCGCGGCGTCGTGCACCGAGGTGACGCCGCCTCCGCCGACGCCGACCACCAGACCGTCCACCCGGACGCTCGCCTCGGCCCGCACCAGCGGGCGGACGCCGGAGACCTCGACCACTCGCTCCACCGTCGATCCCGGGAGGATCTCCGTGAGCTCGCCCGACGCCGACGCAGCCCCACCCGGCCAGGTGGTGCCGCCGGGGCCTGCGACCGCGACGGTCTCCGTGGGCACGAGCCGCGCGGTGCCGGTGTTCGTCAGGCGGTAGCGGACCGTCGAGGTGACCGTCCCGAACGGGTTGGCCGTGCCGTCCGTGCTCACGGTCAGGTCGCTGATGTCCAGCCCGGGCGCGAGCGCCCCCGCGACCCGGGCGTGCACGCGCAGCGCGAGGCGGCGGTCCACGGTCAGGGCGGTGTCGCCCACGGTCTGGGTCAGGGCCGTGACGACGCCGCCCGAGTGGTCGCCGGGGGCTGCGTCGTCGGGCACCCGCAGCGTGAACGGGACCTCGGCCGACTCGCCGGGATCGAGGTCGAGCGTGCCGTGCTCGAAGTTGCCCCGCTCGAACGTGAGCCAGGTGCCGAGGCCGGTCGGGGGCTCGTCGGCGGTGAGCAGGTCGAGGTGCCCGCTCGGCGTGGTGAAGGCGTCGGTGCCGTAGACGGTCAGCGCCAGCGGGGCCGCCGACCGGTTGGTCACCACCAGGGCGTCCTCGACCCGGTCGCCCGGTTCGACGGCGTAGGCGTAGTTGGCGCGGCCGTCGCCCTGCCGGTTGTCGGCGGGCGTGACGGACCACGAGATGCCGTCGTCGGCGGCGGTGCTGGCCGTGCCCGCAGTACCGGCCTGGACGGCGACGGCGTCAGCCATGGCGGTGGGCGCAGCGGCAGGCGCGGCCAGCAAGAGTGCGGTGAGCAGCGCGACCGCTGCCGCGGCGCGCCCGGAGGCACGTCGCGGCAGCGGACCCGCGCGATGGAGCAGCGCGGACACGGGACGTCAGCCCACCGCGGTGAGCGTCAGCACGCTCGCGTAGTCGCCGGCCGGCGTCTCCAGCGGGATGCGCAGGTCGAGGGCGGCGTCCGCCGTCACCGAACCGAGCGCGTGGCCCGCCGGGGCGGACACCAGGGTGGCGCCCGCCGTCAGACCCGAGCCGGTGCTCGGCCGCACCAGCGGCCCGGCCACGGCACCGCCGGTGTTGTCCGCGACCGACGGCGCCCAGCCCAGGCTGCTGCCCGGGAACGACGCCGACCCGCCGGTGGCGAGGAAGTCGGTCGCCGAGCCGGTGATGCTCCACGCCGGCCCGCCCGCCCGGGTGTCGCTGACGGTGACCCGCTTGAGGTCGCCCGCGGCGGTCAGGGCACCCGCCCCGGCCTGCGCGGTGCCGAGGCTCACGGCCCCCGCGCCGCCCACGACGGTCCACGTGAACGCGCCCGGCTCACCCGGCTCGCCCGGGTCCTCGCCCTCGGGGACGGTGACCTCCAGGTCGATGTCGTCCGAGGAACCGCCCGGCGTCGCGAACGACACCGGGACGGCCAGCTCCTGGGCGGCGTTGGCCGCCGCCCCGCCCGCCGCGTACGTGTAGACGCCGTACGTGCCGGTCGCGGTGTCCGACGGCGCCGCGGCCAGCTCCGCCGTGAACGTCCCGTCCGGGTTGAGCAGCACGAGCTGCCCGGCCACGTTCGGGAAGTCCGCCTTGACCTGCGAGTACGACGGCTCAGGCAGGGCCCACTTCTGGTCGAGCACCGCCCGGGCACCCGAGCCGGCGCCCTCCGAGGGCCGCCACGGGTTACCGAAGGAGCCGAACACCACGTACACGCCCGTGGGCGCGCCCGCGGCGACCGGCGGCCGCCCCGAGGCGTTCACGTTGGCCGCCGGGTCGAAGCCCGAGCCGGTCGCCGTGACCGTCTGACCCTCGGGGTCCAGGCCCGACGCCGCCGACAGCGTGACGGTCGGGTTCCAGTCGCCCGGCTCCTCCGTCGGGGCGCCGACCTGCGCGCTCACCGTGAAGTCGTCCAGCGCCGCGCCCTCGGCCAGGAAGTCCTGGAGCGCGGAGGCGCCCTCCGCCGTCAGGGTCACACCCGTGCCCGCGACCGTCACGGTGTCGCCCGAGACGTCCACCGTCGTGGTCGCGACGTCGCCCAGCACCACGTCGTCGCCGCCGTACGTGCCGGGCTCGTAGCCCAGGTTGTTCTCCGGGATCTCGACGGCGAGGTCACCCACCAGGGTGCCCGCGCCGCCGTCGACCACAACGGCCACGTCCTTGACCGTCACCGTGAACGCGTGCGACGGGAAGTGGAAGACGGCGCCGCCCGCGGACGCGACCGTCAGGTTGTCCGCGTCCGTGACCGAGCCGCCCGTGACCGGGAGCAGGTACGGGAGCGTCTCGTTCGGCGGGGTGGTGTCGAGGTCGGCGGCGGGCGTGCCGTCCTCGTCGAACTGACCGGGCGCCACGAGCGTGATGCGCTCGCCCACCGGGACGGCCCCGATCGGCGGGAGCGCCGCCGTCTGCCGGCCCACGTAGTTGCGGAAGCTCTGGCGGAAGCCCCAGGCCAGGTCGCCGCTGTCGGCGGTCACCTCGCCGGGCTCGGCCGCCGTGGCGCTCGTGGCGACGACCGGCACGACGGCCAGCGCCGTGCCGAGCGTCGCGGCCAGTCCGGTGGCGATCAGAGCGTGCCCGCGGCGCCTTGTACGGCCCGCCGGTCTGCTGCTTGTCATCAGTTCTTGCCTTTCTCTGGGGAGGGACTGCGGACTGGGGGTCTCAGGTGTCGCGCCGCCGGAAGGGCAGCACGAGCCAGCCCTGCCGGAAGCCGAGGATCGCCACGGAGGCGGCGACCAGCAGGACGGCGGTCAGGACAGCGAGCCGGCGGCCGGTAGCGCCGCCCGGGAGCAGGCCGTCGGGGATCAGGTCGGCGCCGGCCGCGTCGAGGGTCGCGGCGGCGACAGGGAGGAAAGAGTTGGCGGCTTCGTCGTCGGTGCCGTTGCCGGGGGGCGTGCCGGGGCCGACGCCAGCTGGGCTGCCGCCCGCGCCGCTGCCGGCGTTCCCGGAGCCCGGGGGAGCGGTGGTGGGCGGGGCCGTCGTCGGCGGTGGTGCCGCGCCGTCGCCGCCGTTCCCGTTCCCGTTTCCGCCGCCGGTCCCGCCGTTTCCGGGGTCCGCGCTGCCGACCGACTCCGCGGCGTCGAAGCTGACGCTGACGTTCGCGGGGGTCTTGATGTCGTCCCGGGTACCGGTGGAGTACCAGAACTCCGGCTCGCCCACGAGCTGGTGGAAGGTCACGAACGCCTGCGGGAACGAGCCCCAGCAGCTCCCCGCCGGGTCCTCGCGGAGCTGCGGCACCCTGCTGCCCGTGGTCACGCGCACGCCGCAGTAGTCCGGCACGAGGTGCCCGCCGCGCGAGCCCGGGTCGAGGCGGCGGCCGGTGAACGTGACCAGGTTCGCCCGGGTCGAGGGCAGCGGCTCCCAGCGGGTCATGTCCTGCTGGTCGGTGCCGTACCCGCCGAGCGTGCCGGTCAGCGCGCCGTTCCCGGCGGCGTCCAGGCGCAGCTCCGGGTCGGTGACCCACCAGTAGACCAGGCCGCCGTAGAAGACGACGGTGAAGCTGCCCGTCCACCGGATGCGCACCGAGCCGTCGGCCTCGCGCGTGCCCGTGCCGCCGGTGAGCACCACCTCGGCGCCCGTGGTGCGGCCCGCGGCGTACGACACGGGACGGCCGTCCGGCGAGGTGCAGCGCGTGCCGAACGAGGCGGTGCGCTGGACGGCGTCCGCGCCCCGGCCGACGGTGCGCACCACACGCACGTCGCCGGCGGTGCCGTGGTACAGGTCCCGGTCGGCGTCGGTCCAGATGCGGCCGCCGCCCGCGTTCCCGTTGATGCCCGGGCGGCCCGCGACGAGGAAGTTGCACTGTCCCGCGAGGTGGCTCTCCGAACCGGCCTGCACGCTCACGGCCCAGCGCAGCTCGGCGTCGGTGAGCTCGCCGTCCTCGGACCCGCCCGGCGGCGTGGTCTCGTCCTCGGGGACCGTGACCGTGAGGAGGAGGGGGCCCTGGTCGTCGGGCGCAGTTGTTGCTGTCGCCGCCGCCGTGGAGGTGACGGCGGCCGTCGACAGAAGCACAGTCAGGGCTGCTAGGGCCGCGACTGCTGAGGCGGTGCGACGGCGGGGCGTGCGGCGGGTCATGCGCGCACCTCCTGGTCGGCCTGCTCGACCGGGGCGGCGCTCGCGGGTTCCGACGCCTCTGCTGCGTCCCGCTCCGCCCGGCGGCGGTCCGCGCGTCGCTTGAGCGACGTGACCAGCGACGACAGGATCACGACGAGCAGCAGCAGCGCCGCGACGCCCACGGCGATCTCCTCGGGCCGCCAGGTGCTCGCGTCGGTGCTCGCGCCTCCGTCGGCTCCGGCTCCTCCCACGGCGCCCGCCGCGGTTCCGGCCGCTTCCGCGGCGGCCTCCGCGGCCGAGACCTCGGCCGGGTCGCGGGTGACCGTCAGCTCCGTCTCGACCGTGGTGCCGGACGACGCCGCCGTCAGCCGCAGCACGTGCGTTCCGGTCCGCAGGCCGGAGGGCAGCTCCAGCAGCCCCGCGACCTCGCCGTGGTTGCCCGCGACCAGCGGCCCGACGGCGACCAGGCCGTCGTCGAGCGTGACGCTCACCTGCTCGCCGGGCTCCAGGCCCTGCGCGCCGAAGCTCAGCACCCGGCCGACGACGGCCGTGGCCTGGTCGACGCCGAGGCTGGCCTTGCTGGGGCGCTTCTTGTCGCCGTCGGCGGCGTCACCGGTGCCGCCGTCGGTGCCGCCCGAGCCCGTGCCGTTCGCGGAACCGCTCGCCCCGGCGTCGGATCCGCCGGCACCCGCGCCGTCGGCCGTGCCGGCACCTGAGGCGCCCGCTCCGGCGCCTCCGCCGCCCCCGCCGTCCGAGGTACCGCCGGAGCCGGAGCCGGAGCCCGAACCGCTTCCCGCGAACCGCACCGGTGTGAACGACTCGTTGTTCGCGTTGCGCACCCCGTGCGCGCCGATCGTGATGATGCCGCACTGCACGGCGGTGCAGTCCACGGTGCCGCCGTCGGCGGCCTTGAAGCGGGCGCCGGGGATCACGAGGTTCGTGGACCAGGTCCCGTTCGCGGCCAGCGTCCCGCCGTTGGCCTCCGCCTCCGTGCTCGAGCCGGGGAACGCGACGAAGCGCTGGTAGCCGGCGTTCTGCGCGGTCTCCGCGTCGGGGACGTAGCGGTAGGTGTCGCCGGACACACCCCCGCGGCTCGGCGCCCACGACCCGCCGGACGGGTCCGAGACCCAGCCGAAGAACACGTACACGCCGCCGAACGCCTTGGGCACGGACTGGAACCCGCTGCCCGAGACGCGCACGGTCGAGGCCCGGTCCGGGTCGAGCGAGCCGGACACGGCGACGCGGGCGGCGGCGTGCGCCGTCAGCACCGGGCCGAGCAGCGCGACCGCGACCACGACGACGAGGGCGACCAGGGAGATCGCGGGACGGGGCAGGTGACGTGAGGTCATACGGCTTCCTTGACGGTGGGCTGCGGCTGCTCGTCGGGGTGGGGCGGGGTGCTGCCGGTCGGGTGCTCCGGGCGGGTCGAGTCCCAGGTGTGGCCGTACCGCGGCAGCACCAGCAGCCCGCCCGTGAGCGGGTGCCGCAGCACGTCGACCGGGTGCTCGTAGACCCGGGAGAGCAGGTCGGCGGTGAGCACCTCGGCCGGGGCGCCGAGCCCGGCGACCCGCCCGCCGTCGAGCACCAGCACCCGGTCGGCCCAGGCGGCGGCGAGCGCCAGGTCGTGCAGCACGACGACGACGGCGCCGCCCCCGGCCGCGTGCCGCCGCGCCTGGCGCAGCACGTGCTCGGTGTGCCGCACGTCCAGCGCGGCGGTCGGCTCGTCGAGCAGGAGCAGCGTGGTGTCCTGGGCGAGCAGCCGCGCGAACGAGGTGCGCGCCTTCTCGCCGCCCGACAGGGTCGGGAAGCGCCGCTCGGCCAGCCCGGCGACGTCGGCGGCGTCCAGGGCGCGGGCGACCACGGCGTCGTCGTCGGCGGGGGTGCCGGAGGCTTGCCTGCCTGAGCCCTGCTTGCCTGAGCCCTGCCAGGGCGCCCGGCCCATCCGGACCACGTCGATCACGCGGAACGGGAAGCTGACCTGGTTCTCCTGGAGCAGCACGGCTCGCAGCCGAGCCAGCTCGGCGGGCCGGACGGCGCCCAGCGGCGTGCCGGTCCAGGCCGCCTGGCCGGCGTCGGGCGCGCGGTCGCCGGCCAGGACGGAGACCAGCGTGGACTTGCCGGCGCCGTTCGGGCCGACGACGACGAGCACCTCGCCCGGCCGGACGTCGAGGTCGACGTCGTCCAGGAGGACGGCGTCCCCGGCGCGGACCTGGACGCCGGTCAGCGTGAGCAGGGGAGTCAGCTGCCCGTCTGCCTGCCCGCTCATGCCCAGCCTCCCGCCGTGCGGCGCGTGCGGCGGATGAGCCAGAAGAAGAACGGTCCGCCGACCAGCGCGGTGAGCATGCCGATCGGCAGGTCGGCGTAGCCGACAGCGGTGCGCGCCACGAGGTCGGCGCCGAGCAGCAGCACGGCCCCGCCGAGGGCGCTGAGCGGCACCAGCACGCGGTGCGCCGGTCCCACGGCCATGCGGATCAGGTGCGGCACCACCAGGCCGACGAACGCGATGATGCCGCAGAACGCCACGCCCGCCGCGGTGAGCACGGCGACCACGACGATGCTGAGCACGCGCAGCCGCTCGACGTCGACGCCGAGGTGCCGCGCCGACCGCTCACCCAGGGACAGCAGGTCGAGGCGGCGGGCCAGGAGCAGCGCGCCGACCAGGCCGAGCAGCACGAGCGGCGCGACCACGCCGACGTACGCCCACCGGGTGCCGTTGAACGAGCCGAGCTGCCAGAACACGATCTGCTCCCGGGCCTGCGTGTCGCCCAGGAACGTCGTCAGGGCGAGCCCCGCGCCGCAGACGGCGTTCACGGCCACGCCGGTGAGCACCAGCGTCACGATCTCGGTGCGGCCCGCGGAGCGCGCCAGGCCGTAGACCAGGAACGTCGCCGCCAGGCCGCCCGCGAAGGCGGCGACGGCGGTCGTCCACGGCCCCAGCGCCGTCAGGCCCAGGACGATCGTCACGGACGCCGCCACGGCGGCCCCCGACGAGACGCCGACGACGCCGGGCTCGGCGAGCGGGTTGCCGAACACGCCCTGCATGACGGCGCCCGCGGTCGCCAGCGCCGCCCCCACCAGCGCGGCCATGACCACGCGCGGGAACCGGATGGTCCACAGCGCGGCGTCGCCGTTGGGGTGGCTCGGCATGCGTCCGACGTCGAGGCCCGCGTGGTGCAGCAGCGAGCCCACCACCTCGGCGGGCGGCACGCTGAGCTGGCCGGAGCCGGCGGCCACGACGGCCAGCACGCCGAGCGCGACGACCAGGCCGCCCGCGACGAGCGCGGTACGGGCCGGGCGGGACGGCGGAAGGGCGGGCGTACCGGCGGGTGCGCTCGCGACCGAACCGGCGTCGGGCTGCCCAGGCTGCACCGGCGGGCGGGCCGTGGGGCTCACGGAAGGGCTGCCGGACGCGCGCGTCGTCGGGGTCACGAGAGGCTCTCCGGCGCGTAGAACGCCCGGGCGAGCGCGTCGAGCACGTCCGCCGACTTCGGCCCGAACGACAGGATCTCGGTGTCGTCCATGGCGACGAACCGGCGGTGCTCGCCGGCCGGAGTCTGCGCCAGGGCGGGCACCTGCTCCAGCAGCCCGTCGACGCCGCCCACGGACTCCAGGCCGCCGGTCATGAGCAGCACCAGGTCGGGCTGCATGGACACCAGGCCCTCGTCGTTCAGGGGCCGCATGCCCTTCCAGCCCACCTCGGCGGCGGCGTCGATCCCGCCCAGGCCCTCGATGAGGGAGTCGGCGCCCGACTCGTCGCCGAACAGGTAGTAGACGCCGGACTGCCCGCGCACGTAGAGGAAGATCACGCGCGGCCGGACGGCGGCGTCGTCCGGGGCGAGGGCCGCGACCTGCTCCAGGGTGGCGTCCACGGCGGCCTCGGTACGCTCGGCCAGGGCCGCGCCCTCGGCCGGCAGGCCCAGCGCTTCGCCCGTGGCGCGGGCCAGGTCGGCGGAGGTCTCCAGGCTGCGGTGAGCGTCCAGGACGACGACGGGGATGCCGGCGTCGCGCATCTGCAGCACCACGTCCCACGGCCCGAGCGTGGTGTCGGTGAGGATCACGGTCGGCGCCAGGTCGAGGATCGCCTCCCCGGTGAGCTCGTGCCCGTTGGACGTGACCAGCGGCCGGTCGGCGATCTCCGGGAACCCCGAGGACACGTCCCGACCGACGACGCTGTCGCCCAGGCCGAGCTCGAACACGATCCGCGAGAGCGACCCGTACAGGTCCAGGGCGAGGATGCGGCTGGTGTCGGTCACGGTGACCTCGGTGCCCTGCGCGTCCGTGACGGTCGCGGGCAGGGCCGGGCTCGGGTCGGTGGCGACGGGGTCGACGGCGCGCTCGGGCGTCCCCACGGTGAGCTCCCCGGTCCAGTCGCGCGGGTCGGCGATCGGCTCGAGCTCGCTCAGCGGCTCGGTGCCGACGACGGCGCCGCCGTCGTCCGCGTGGCCCGCCAGGGGAAGCTGCAGCCCGCACCCGGCGAGGAGCGCGACGACGCCGAGAGCCGCGACGGCCGCGAGGGCGCGGGGGGAGCGCCGGCGTGGGACGGTGGGATCGTGCGGCGCGGTGTGGCTGTGCGGTCCGGTGTGGCTGTGGGGTCCGGTGTGGCTGTGCGGTGTGGTGTGCCCCTGAGGTGCGGAGTGCCGGTGAGGTGCGGTGCGGCTGAGCCGTCCGTTGCGGCTGACCAGGTCCGACGTCGGTATGACGGCCGTCGGTCTCGCGGCGCGATCATCGGCTCCGGACTGGCGCGGCATCGAACACTCCCTCGTACGCCGGGGCACAGCCCGGTATGGAATTAGGTGTGCCTAACTTAGGCGAGGCGAGCCTGATAAAGTCAAGCCAGGTCGGCACTTCCCGGGATAAATCACCCGACCGCGGCCCGGCCGGACCGGCGTCGTCAGGGAGCGGCGGTGTCGTCAGGCGGGCGGCGTTGACCACAGCAGTTACTGCCAGGATCGGGCCGGCCTGGCAGCAACTGCTGTGCTCGACGGCTCGACGGCTCGACGGCTCGACGGCTCGGCGACCGCCGCGGCTGCGGCGCGGTGTTGGTCGGAGCAGGGGCGCCCGGTGTGCGGGCGAGCGACGTTGGGCACGAAAAAGCGCCGCAGGCCGGGGCGGTCAAGCCCTGCCTGCGGCGCTCGGTGCGTCACTCGTAGTAGTGCACCGTCTTGCGAATGTGTTCCGCGTGGTCGTAGATCTGGTCGAGGGACTCGATCGCGTGCCGGGTCTCGACCTTCTCGTGGTCGAAGAGCCCCAGATACTTCTGCCCGGTGTTGAAGTGGAGCCTCGCGATGGGCTTGCGGTTGTTGTCGTCGAGCAGGACGCCCATGTAGCTCTTCGTGTCGCGCTGAACGATGCGGACCGGAGGTACCTCGCTGCAGGCGATCGCCCGAACTATCTGGAACGCCTCGATCTCCTCGAGGGTCGTCTCCAGACCGCGTTCCGATCCGGAGCTCGAATCGTCGAGCTCTGTCTCCACCGATGCCTCTGCTGTGAGGTCGGTGGTGCCGACCGTGGCGTACACCTTTCCGCCGAGTGCGGCCTTGATCCTGTCGTTCACCTGGTCGGCGAGGAACTGCTGCATCGCCTTTGAGGCGAGGACGCGGAACTGCTCACGAACCTTCTGCGTGAACGAGCCCTTGTAGACGCGGCTGGTCAGCCCCTTGACCCACTCGTCGTCGGCGTCCCGGAACTGCGCCGCGAGGGTTCGCTTGAGCGCTCCGATGTACTTGAGCTCCTCGGCGGCGCTGACCACGGAGTCGACGTCAAAGGTCTCCTTGGTCAGCTTCTGGACCTCGGGGATGAGCGACTCGTCGAGCTCCAGCAGGTCCAGCTGGAGGAATGGTGTGTCATCCATCCGGTTGGGCCGGTCCAGGTCGGTGAAGAAGTGATAGCGCTGGCCGTTCGTCAGGATGGCGATCCGTGCGTTCGCGACCGCGAAGTAGCGGAACAGCTGAGAGGCGTGGTTGAGCGTGAGCGGTGCGCCGACGGCCTTGGCCTCGATCAGGATCTGGACCTCGCCCTCCTTGACGATCGCGTAGTCGATCTTCTCGCCCTTCTTGGTGCCGATGTCGGCCGTGAACTCCGGCACCACCTCGTCAGGGTTGAAGACGTCGTAACCGAGAACGTGCGCGATGAACGGCATGATAAATGCGTTCTTGGTCGCCTCTTCCGTGGCGATGTTGGCCTTCTGCTGTTCAATCTTGGTTGCGAGGGATGCAATTCGCTCTGCGATGTCCATGTGCGGGCCTCTGCTCTGATGACCGGTCACTCCTCAGGGGCCAGATGTTAGTCGCCGTGCAAGTTTGAGGACCCGAAAAGCAGGTTGCAGAACAAAGGATCACCCGGGTGATCTATTCATGATTTGGTCTGGTGTTCCACCACCTGGCTCATCTCTGGGCGCATTTCATGGGGCAAACCGTCCTGCGACAAGGCCCGGCGTTCGTTTCTTGAACTAATGGCGCGCTCGGAGACCACCCGAAACGGAGGTGGTGAGCGCCGCCGTCCGCCCGGCACACTGGCCCGATGATCGACTCGACCGACGGCGCAGGCCGCGCCGCCGAAGGTCCCGGTCTCGGGCCCCGGATCGGCGTGGGCCGGGAGGCCGAGGTGTACGCCTGGGGCGCCGACGCCGTCGTGAAGCTCTACCGCGATGGGTTCGACGGGCACCAGGCCGAGGCCGCGGCCCTGGCCGCGCTCGCCGGGCACCGTGTGGCGCCCGACCTGGTCGAGGTCGTCACGCGCGACGGGCGGCCGGGCCTGGTGCTGGAGCGCGTGGCCGGCGCCGACATGCTCGACGTGCTGCAGCGTCGGCCGTGGCGGGTGCGCTCGCTCGCCCGCGTCCTGGCCGAGACGCACCTCGCGGTCCACGAGGTCGCGGCGCCCGAGGACCTGCCCGACGTCCGCCAGGTGCTCGCCGCCCGGATCGGGGAGGCGTCCCTGTCGCGGGAGCTGCGGGGGTTCGCGCTGCGCCTGCTCGACGGTCTGCCGTCAGGGGACCGCCTTTGCCACGGCGACTACCACCCCGGCAACGTGATGGTCTCCGGCGAGCGGGTCAGCGTCATCGACTGGCCGAACGCGGCCCGCGGCGTGCCCGAGTCCGACCACGCGCGGGCGATCCTCCTGCTGCAGTGGGCCGACCCGCTGCCGGCCGACGGCCTCGTGTCCCGCGGGCTCGTCGCGGCCGGGCGGTCGATGCTCACGCGCGGCTACGCGCTCGCCTACGCCGACGGCGCGGACCGCCCGCTGCGGGACCTGGAGCCCTGGCTCGTGGCGCACGCCGCGGCCCGGCTGTCCGAGGGCGTGCCCGAGGAGCGGGCCCGGCTCCTCGACTGGCTCGTGCGCGCGCTGCACGCTTTCGAGGCCTAAGTTTCTTCGCTTTGAGCCGGCTCAGAGCGAAGAAACTTAGGCCTCGAAGGGGAGAGGCGGTTCCCGGCGTCCCCGCCCTGTTCAGCGGGACGCCGGACCGTCGCCCGCGTAGCGTTGGCGCAGGAGGTGCGTCATGAGCGACTCACGTGCGGCGGCCGGCGGCGGCGCCATCTACGGGCTCGGCGTCATCGGGGCCTGGGTCTACTTCTGGCAGCAGGCCGACGGCTTCTGGGAGTTCATCTGGGCCATCGTCCAGGGCCTCTTCTGGCCCGCCTTCATGGTCTACGAGGCGTTCTCGGCGCTCGGCGGCTAGCAGCCCCGCCCGGCCCCACCAGCGCCCGGCCCTGCCGGGCCTCGTCGCGTGCCGTCGCGGCCGGGACCACGTGCCCCGTGCCGAACGCCCGGGACAGCGCCCCGCGCAGCCGTTCGGCGCCGTGCAGGCGGCCCGCGCCGTCCGTGCGGCCCGGGGCGGCCGCCACGGGGACGACCGCCAGCCGCGCCCGCTCGGCCGGGTCGGCCTGCTGGTGGATCTCGGCGTACCCGCCGTTGCTCATCCGCACGATCCGGCCCGTCTCGTGCCCGTGCAGCGCGATCTCGCGGTCCTTGCGCTGCAGCCCGACGCACACCCGCCGGGTGACCTCGAACGCCAGCGCCGGGCCGACCAGCAGCAGCACCTGCAGGAACGTGATCACCGACTCGAAGCTGACGTTGAACTCCGTCGAGACGATGTCGGCGCTCGCGGCGCCCCACAGGATGCCGTAGAAGAGCGCGCCCGCTACGCCGATCCCGGTGCGGACCGGGAAGTGGCGCGGCCGGTCCAGCACGTCGTGCCGACCACGGTCCTGCGTGACCCACGCCTCGACGTACGGGTAGACGACGAGCAGCCCGAACCAGACGCCCACCACCGCGAGCGGCACCAGCGTCGCGAAGGTCACCGTCCAGCCGCCCCACACGGTCTCCCAGCCGGCCGGCACGAGGCGCAGGGCGCCGTCGAGGAACCCCATGTACCAGTCGGGCTGGCTCCCCGCCCCGACCTCGCCGACCGACGCCGGCCCGTAGGACCAGACGGGGCTGATCGTGGACGTCGCGCCGAGCAGCACCAGCACGGAGCCGGTGATGCCCATCATGCCGAGGGCGCGGAAGGCTGCGTCGGGCCAGAGACGCAGGCCGAGCGTCGGGACGGGCTCGGGCCGGAACTGCTTGGCCTGCCCGTCCCGGAGGGCGAGGGCGGCACGGGCGACGAGGACGACGACGAGCAGCCCCGGGGCGATCGCCACGTGCAGCGGGTAGAGGTTCTCGATGATCTGGCCGGGGAACGGCCCGCCGAACATCACGCCGGCGATCCAGGTGCCGATGAACGGGATGCTCAGCACCACGCCCTCGACGATGCGCAGGCCCGTGCCCGACAGCATGTCGTCCGGCAGGGCGTACCCGCTCCAGCCGGCGGCGAGCACCAGCACGAACGCCGCCACCAGCAGCACCCAGCTCAGCTGCCGCGGCCGCCGGAACCCGCCGCTGAAGAACGTGATCAGCAGCTGCATGATGATCGACGCGGGCATGACCAGCGCCGCCCAGTGGTGCGTCTGGCGCAGCAGCAGGCCGCCGGTCTGCTCGAACGAGATGCGCATGGTCGAGGCGAACGCCTCGGTCACCGTGGCCCCCTGCAGGGGCCCGTAGGGCCCCGTGTAGGTGACCAGCTCGTTCGACGGCGTGTAGGTGAACGCCAGCAGGATGCCGGTCACGGCCAGGACGACGAAGCATGTGAAGGTCACGACGCCGAACAGGTTCGACCAGTGCAGCTGCACCCGCCGCCGGCCCAGCTCGTCGATCCGGGCACGGATCGCCTGGGTTCGGCGGCTCTGCTTGCCCCGGCGGCGCTGTGCGCCCTTGCGGGCAACGTCAACCTGCATCGCGCACCACGCTCAGCTCGGGCCGCGCGGGGGCAGCGTCGGCGGCGGGGGCTGCGTTGGCGGCGTCGGCGGCCGCGGTGACCGTCGGGGCCGCCGGGACGGCGGCCGCCGAGGCCGTGGCTGCCGGCGTCGTGGTCGCGGGAACCGGATCCGGAACCGGATCCGGAACCGGAGCCGGAGCCGGAGCCGACGCCGTCCGCTCCACTCCCGCGAACGGGTCGCCGCCGGCGAGGAACGCGGCGCGCGGCTTCTGCACCGTGGACAGCGGGATGATGTCGCGGCCGAAGAACACCGCCGACGCCCAGACCAGCAGGACGCGCACCTTGCGCTCCCAGGTCGGCACGGCCAGCACGTGGTAGCCGCGGTGCATGAGCCAGGCCGGGAAGCCCTTGATGACCAGCTTCTTGTACTGGAAGATGCCGCGCCCGATGCCGAGGGTGGCGACCGTGCCGAGGCTGTGGTGCAGGTACGGCTTGACCTTCTTGCCCCGCAGGTCCGCGACCAGGTTGGCCGCGAGCAGCTTGCCCTGGCGGACGGCGTGCTGTGCGTTCGGCACGGTCCGCGCGCCCGGCACGGGGGAGGCCAGGTCGGGGACGGCGGCGTTGTCACCGGCGGCCCACGCGTCGGGGACGGGCGCCTCGTCGGTGCCGACCCGCAGGTCCGCGCGTGCACGGATGAGGCCGCGCTCGTCGACCGGCAGGTCCGTGTTCTTCGCGACGACGGGGTTGCTGCCGTTGCCGGCGGCCCAGATCAGCAGGCCGTTGCCGTACGACTCCCCGGTGGAGAGCATGATCCGGCCCTCGGCAGCCGAGACGACCTGCGTGCCGAGGTGGATGCGCCCGCCCCGCTCCTGCAGGTGGCGCACCACCCAGCGGCCCGGCTCGTCGGTGACCTCCGGCAGGATGCGCTTGTTCGAGTCGACGAGGTGGAAGGCCAGGTCGTCGCGGCCCAGCTCCGGGTAGGACTTCAGCAGCGCCGTGGCCAGCGACAGCAGCTCGCCGAACACCTCGACGCCGGTGAATCCGCCACCCACGACGGTGACCGTCAGCAGCCGGCGGCGCTCGACCCCCGGTGGGAGCAGCGCGGCCCGGTCGAACGCGGTCAGCAGCGCGTCGCGGATCGCGACCGCCTCCTCCACGTGCTTGAGGCCGATCGCCTCCTGCTCGATGCCCGGGACCGGGAACGTCCGGGTCACGGCGCCGGCGGTGACGACGATCGTGTCGTAGCCGACCTCCCGCAGGGCGCCGTCGTTGGTGCGGACGGTCGCGGTGCGGTTCGCGTGGTCGATCTTCGTGGTGTGGCCGGCGATGATCGTGGTGCGGTGCAGGTGGCGGCGCAGCGACACCATGACGTGGCGCGCCTCGATCGAGCCGGCGGTGACCTCGGGCAGGAACGGCTGGTAGGTCATGTAGCCGTGCGGGTCGACGAGCGTCACCTCGGCCTCGCCCCTGCGGAGCTTCTTCTCCAGGCCCCACGCGGTGTAGAAGCCCGCGTAGCCGCCGCCGACGATCAGAATCTTCTCCATGACACCCTCCTGGTGGTCTTACCAGTTCGACAAAACAGCGCGGCCGGATGTGACGTGGTGGTGGTCACAGTGCAGGTCAGGTGCTGTGCGCGCTGGTCGGGGCGCTGGTCGGGGCGCTGGTCAGGCAGGGCGGCCGTAGGCACGGACAACTCGAACCTGGATCAGGTCCCGGGGCGCGCTCACGCTGATGTGGACCGGCCGCCCGGCCGGTGTGGGACCAGCCGTGAGGAAGACAGCCGTGAGCAAGGCAGTACTGAAGAAGACAGCCGAGAGCAAGACAGCACTGCAGAAGACGACCCGCACCAGCACCCCCGTGAAGCACCGCCCCCGCCGGTACACCGACGTCGTCGTGCCCGACCTGAGCGGTCGCCGCGCCCTGGTGACCGGCGCGAGCGACGGCATCGGCCTCGGGCTGGCCGAGCGGCTCGCACGGGCCGGGGCCGAGCTCGTGCTGCCCGTGCGCAACCCGGCCAAGGGCGAGGCGGCCGTCGCGCGCCTGCGGGCCGCGGTGCCGGACGCCGTCGTCGGCACCCGGCCGCTCGACCTCGCCTCCCTGGGGTCGGTCGCGGCGCTCGCGGACGACCTGCTGGCCGACGGGCGGCCGATCGACCTGCTGGTCGCCAACGCCGGCGTGATGACGCCGCCGACGCGGCACACGACCGTCGACGGGTTCGAGCTCCAGCTCGGCACCAACCACCTGGGGCACATGGCGCTCGTGGGGCGGCTGCTGCCGCTGCTGATCGCTGCCGACGGCCGGCCGGGTGCCCGCGTGACCACGATGTCGAGCGCCGCGGCCCGGTTCGGCGCGATCGACTGGGCCGACCTGAACAGCGAGCGCGCCTACTCGCCCGTGCGGGCCTACAACTTCTCCAAGCTCGCCCAGCTCATGTTCGCCCTCGAGCTGGACCGGCGCAGCCGGGCGCACGGCTGGGGCATCGTGAGCAACGCGGCCCACCCCGGCACCACCTACACCGGCCTGTACGCGGCCGGCCCTGCTCTGGGTACGGGTACGGGCGCGGGAACAGGCGCAGGCACAGGCACGGGAGCCGGAACCAGCACGGGCGAGCCCCCGCGGATGGACGCCGTCATGCGCCGGCTGCTCGGCCTGGGCGTCATGGTGCAGCCGGTCGAGATGGGGATCCTGCCCGCCCTGCAGGCGGTCACGGACGTCACGGCCGAGGGCGGGACGTTCTACGGGCCCGACGGCGTTGGCCACTTCACGGGCAGCTCCGCACCGCAGCGCGTCTACCGTGCGGCGACCGACGAGGCCGCCGCGAGCCGGCTGTGGGACGTCTCGGAGGGCCTGACCGGCGTCCGGTTCCCGGACGGCCCGGCCGCGTGACGGACGCGGGCGGCGCCCGCACGCGCACGACGAGCAGGATCAGCACGAGAGCGAGATGACGATGGACCGCCAGCAGCTGGCCGACTTCCTCAGGACCCGGCGCGAGGCGCTCCAGCCCGAGGACGTCGGGCTGCCGCGCGGCTCACGCCGGCGCACCAGCGGGCTGCGGCGCGAGGAGGTGGCGGCGCTGAGCGGCGTCTCCGCCGACTACTACAGCCGCATCGAGCAGCAGCGCGGGCCGGTGCCCTCGGAGCAGGTGCTCGGCGCCATCGCGCACGGCCTGCACCTGACGCTCCAGGAGCGCGACCGGCTCGTGGAGCTGGCGGGGCACGCGCTGCCCCGCCGGGTCCACCGCGGGGACCACATCAACGCCGGGATGATGCGCATCCTGGACGGGCTGGCGGACGCGCCCGCCCAGGTCGAGAACGTGCTGGGCGAGACTCTGCGGCAGACCCGCCTGGCGGCGGCGCTGCTCGGCGACGAGACGTCGTACACCGGGCCCGACCGTGTGCGCGCCTACCGGTGGTTCACCGACCCACGGGCCCGGGACCGGGTCCCCGAGGAGGACCACGACCACCACAGCCGTACGCTCGCGGCCCGCCTGGCGGCGCTGCACGCGCAGACCGGGCCCCGGTCCCCGGCGGGAGAGATCGCGGCGAACCTCCGCGACCGCAGCACGGAGTTCGCTGCGCTGTGGGACGAGCACCCCGTCGTCGGCCCGTACTGCGAGCCCAAGCGGCTGAACCACCCCGAGGTGGGCCTCGTGGAGGTGCACGGGCAGACCCTGCTGGACCCCGACCAGAACCAGGCCCTGACGGTCTTCACCGCGGTCCCGGGGACGGAGAGCTACGAACGGCTCCAGCTCCTGTCGGTGGTCGGCGCGCTCTGAGCAGCAGTTAGGGCCGCAGGCCGACGCCGGCCGGGATGCTGGAGGGCTCCCGGCCGGCGTCGTGCTGCGTCTTCCTGCGTCTTCCTGCGTCGTGCTGTGTTGTCCTGTGTTGTCCTGCGTGGGGTACCCGTCAGTCCGACGTCGCCCGCACCGCCGTGATGATGGTCTCGGCCACCGTGACCGGGTGCGACACGCTCAGCGCGTGCGAGGCTCCGGGCACCTCGGTCACCGCGCGGGCCCCGGCGCGCTCGGCCATGAACCGGATCAGCTCGGCCGGGATGTTGCGGTCGGCCTCGCCGTACACGACCCACGACGGCAGGGTGCGCCACGCCGGCACGGGCGCCGGCAGGCCGTCGGTCAGGGCCGCCTCGGTCACGGGCCGCTGGGTCGCGGCCATCAGGTCGGCGAGGTCGGCGTCGACGTCGGCGGCGAACTGCTCGCCGAACACCTCCGGGCGGATCGCGAGCTCGTTGCCGCCGGTCGAGACCGGGTAGGCCTTGAGCGCCGCGCCCAGGGTGCTGCCCGGGAACTTGCCGGACAGGTCGAACGCGTTCTCGCCGGTGTCCGGCGTGAACGCCGCGACGTAGACCAGGCCCACGACCTTCGGGTTCGCGGCGGCGGCCTCGGTGATGACCATGCCGCCGTAGGAGTGGCCGGCCAGGACGACCGGGCCGTCGATCGAGGCGACGACGTCGCGCACGTACTGCGCGTCACCCGCGACCGAACGCAGCGGGTTGCCGGCGGCGACCACCGGGATCATCTGCTGCTGCAGGTGCCCGACGACGGCGTTCCAGCTCGAGGACTCGGCGAACGCCCCGTGGACCAGGACGACGGTGGGTGTGGTCATGACTGCTCTCCCTTGCTCGGTACTGCTGTGTTGTTCGGTACTGCTGGCTTGTCGGAACCGGAGCCCAGCGCCTTGCGCAGCACGTGGACGGCCTGCTCCAGCGCCGCGGTGGTGGCCGCGGTGCCGCGCAGGGGGTTCAGCATCAGGAAGTCGTGGATCGTGCCGTTGTAACGGACCGTCGTGGTCGGCACGCCGGCGGCGATCAGGTGACGGGCGTACGCCTCGCCCTCGTCCCGCAGCACGTCGTTCTCGTCGACCACCACGAACGCCTCGGGCAGGCCAGCGAGGTCCTCGGCGGTGGCCCGCAGCGGGGACGCGGTGATCTCGCCGCGCCGCTCCAGGTCCGGCAGGTAGGCGTCCCAGAACCACGCCATGGCCTTGGCCGTCAGGTGCGGGCCGTCGGCGAACTCGCGGTAGCTTCCGGTGTCCTGCCCGGCGTCCGTGACCGGGTAGTACAGCGACTGGTGCACGAACCGCACGTCCCCGCGCTGCTTCGCCAGGATCGCCAGGGCGGCGGTCATGTTCCCGCCCACCGAGTCGCCGACGACGGCGAGCCGCGCCGCGTCGAGGCCCTCCGCCGCGCCCTCCCGGGCGATCCAGCGCGCGGTCGCGTACGCCTGCTCGATCGCCACGGGGTACTGCGCCTCCGGCGACCGGGTGTACTCGACGAACACCACGGCCGCGCCGACGCCCACGGCCAGCTCGCGCACGAGGCGGTCGTGCGTGCCCGCGTTGCCGAGGATCCAGCCGCCGCCGTGCACGTAGAGGATGGTCGGCAGCAGGGGCTCCGAACCGGCCGGGGAACCGTCCGGCGACCCGTTCGGCGACCCGTTCGGCGATCCGGAAGACGAACCGGCCGGCAGCAGGTCCGGCAGGAGTTCCGGCCGGCCTGCCGCGCTGTGCCTGCCGGCTTGGCTGCCCTCGCTGTTCGTGCCGTTCGTACCGAGGGGCTTGACGATGCGCACCCGCACGTCGCCAACGTCGGCCGGGACGGTGATCCACTTCTCGTCGACGTCGGGCTTGTCGACCGGTGCCGCCTGGACGTCGTCGAGGAGCTTGCGGGCTCCGTCGACACCCAGCTCGTAGAGCAGCGGGGGCTTGGCGGTCGCGTCGGCGAACGCCTGGGCCGCCGGCTCGAGCACGTGCTCGCTCATGTGTGTCTCCTTGCGTTGGTTGCGCGTGAGGTGATCGCGCGTGAGTTGGTTGCGCGTGAGTTCGGTCGTTCGTGGGTTCGTCTGCGCGTGGATGGTGTTGCCGGTGGATGTACCCGCGTCCGCTGCTCGATGGTGTCGATGCATCTCGATGGGTGTCGCATGCCGGATCACGGCTCGGCCATCGCAGGACAGGGGGACCGGACCGTGTTTTTATCGGCCTCACACGTACGACCGGTCGGGGGCGCCGGCTGTGACAGCCGTTCGTCCCCGAGGTAACGACATGACCGCTTCAGGTGCCCCAGATCCGGGTGGTTCCGAGCAGGGAGAGGCAGGGTCGGACGGCGCGAGCGCGGACGGCTCAGGCTCGGACAGATCAGTCTCGGCCGGATCAGGATCAGACGGATCAGGATCAGGCCCGGACAGATCAGGCCCGGCCGGCGCGGACCGTGGCCGATCGGACCCGGACGGTTTGGGGCTCGACGCGGCGGTGGCCGTGTTCACGGAGGTCCGCCCGCAGCTGTTCGGGATCGTGTACCGCATGCTCGGGTCGACGGCCGAGGTCGAGGACGTGCTGCAGGACGCCTGGATCCGCTGGCACACCACGGACCGGTCCGTCGTCCGGAACCCGCACGCGTTCCTGACCACGACGACGACCCGCCTGGCCATCAACGTGCTGCGCAGCGCCCACACCCGGCGCGAGACCTGTGCGGGCCCCGCGCTCCCCGAACCGGTCGACACGGGCCCCGACCCGGCGCTCGGCGCGGAGCACTCCGAGGCCCTCGGCGTCGCGGTGCTGGTGCTGCTCGAACGGCTCACGCCCACCGAGCGCGCCGCCTACGTGCTGCGCGAGGCGTTCGAGTACGCCTACGCCGACATCGCGGAGATCGTCCAGCTCTCGCAGGCCGCCGCGCGGCAGCTCGTGAGCCGGGCGCGCAGGCACCTCGCGTCCGGGCGGCGCAGCACGGTGCTCGCCGACAAGCGGCGGGCGCTCCTGGAGGCGTTCGTCGCGGCGGCCCGGTCCGGCGAGCTCGCGCGCCTGGAGCGACTGTTCGCCCAGGACGTCGTCGACCGGGCGGACGGCGCCGGCCGGCCGGGCGTCGTCGGCCGGGCCGACGGAGACAGCCGGGCCGACGTCGAACGGCCTGCTGCGCGTACCTCGGCTGTGAGTGCGTCAGACGTGCGTATCCCGACTGTGAGTGCGCCAAAGGTATGTACCCCGACCGTGGGTACCCCTGCTGTGAGTACGCCGAACGTGCGGACACCGGTGGTGCCCCCGCCTGTGGTGCGTGCCCCCGCCGTGCGTGCCCCCGCCGTGCGTGCCCCCGCCGTGCGTGCCCCCGCTGCGCGTGCCCCCGCCGTGCCGGCCCCCGTCGTCGGTCGGTGGGCGGTCGCGCGGCTCGCGCACGCCTGCGCCCTGCCGTTCTGGGCCGACGTCGCCGTCGGGGCGCTGGGGTGACGCGCGTGCCGGCGGTCGCTGGTTCCGCCGCCACGCGCCGAGTGACAGTCCACATCGCGGCGTGATTCATCCTTCGCTCCTGAGGTTCTGTTCAGACCGCGAACTTCTGCCCGCAGGAGCGAGCTTGAAACGTTGCAACATCGTGGCTTGAACAGAACTTCGGAGGTCGGCCGGCGGTAACAGCAGCGTGACCAACGCTGCGTCACATACCGGATGTCTAGCTGCGACAGAGCACTACGCCGCCGGGTCGAACGGGATGCCGGCGGGCTTCATCCGGTCCAGCCAGTAGGTGAAGTCGCCGTCGTCGATCTTGATGGTGGCCCCGCCGAAGTCGGCGGTCATCAGGCGGTCGCGCAGCGACGTGCTGGGCCAGCCGTCCCAGCCGACCAGGGGCGGGTAGCGCCAGGTGCCGTAGTGGTTCTCCGGCGGGTCGTCGTTGTCGTTGGCGAGCCGGAACAGGTGCGTGCTCGGCCCGTCCTTGTGATAGACGATCTTCGGGTGCGAGCCCTCGAACCGGACCTGTGAGCGGGGGTAGGTCGCCGAGCCGCTGTGCTCGGTGATCGACACGTGCTCCACCTGGTTGGCCGACTGGTTCACCCACACCACGACGTGCTCCCAGTCGTGCCGGTGGCTGCCCACCGCGACCGGGCCGTCCATGGTCTGGTCCTTCTCGAAGTAGCTCGCGTACATCACGGCGCACCAGCCGTTGTTGCACTTCTCGCGCGAGTAGGTCTGCGAGGCGTCCAGGTCCCACTGGTCGCGGCAGCTCCCGTTGACGGCGCCGCCGATGGCCAGCCCCGTCGCCAGCGTCCCGTCGGGTCCGATCGCGGACGTCGCGTAGCAGCCGTCGCCGTCGTAGTCGTAGGCAGGGGAGAAGGACTGCTCGGTCCCGCCGGCGTTCTGCGGGAGGTTGGGCGGCGGGTCGGCCTGCGCGACCACCGCCGGAGCGGCGAGCGTGAGCAGCGTCGCGAGGACGCCGACGGCGGCGGCCGCGACCCGCGGGACGGCGCGCGGTTTGGCTTGTGGCGCGGCTCTCGGTGCTGCTCTCGGTGCTGTTCTCGGTGCAACTCTCGGGTCGACTCTTGGGACGGGGGAGTTCGGGCGGTCCGTGCGGTCCATGGCGGGCCTCTCGTGAGTCCGTGCGGAGCGGGTGAAAAGCCGGGCAGACGGATGCTATTGCCGCAGGGTGGGCCGGGCAATGAGGGTGATCGCTTACCTCGTTGAAGACCCAGTTGCCTAGCCCGTTGCCTACCCCGTTGCCTGCCCCGTTGACCGCGCGCCGCCGGGGTCGCTATGTTCTTTGTGGGCACAATCGTTCGTATCGCGAACACTCTCGACGGCGAGAACTGAGGCAAGCGAGCACCCCCGAGCACGCTGTTCCACGAGCAACCTGTTCCACCGAGCACCCTGTTCAAAGGAGAACTCCAGTGCGACGTACCTTTCCGGCCGTACCCGCCGTGGCCGTGGCGGCAGCCGCGGCCCTGCTCCTGGCCGCGTGCGGCGGCCCGTCCGAGGCAGGCACCGGCTCCGGGGACGGCGGGGCCGACGGCGGGCTGACGCCCGTCAAGGTCGGCGTCATCCCGATCGTCGACGTCGCCCCGATCTACCTCGGCGTCCAGGAGGGGTTCTTCGAGGAGGAGGGCCTCGACGTCACGCTGGAGCTGGCCCAGGGCGGGGCCGCCGTCGTGCCCGCCGTGGTGGCCGGCGAGTACCAGTTCGGGTTCAGCAACGTCACGTCCCTCCTGGTCGCGTCGTCGCAGGGGCTGCCGCTCAAGGCGGTCGCGCCCGGTAACTCCACGACCGGCGTGGCCGGCGAGGACTTCAGCGCCGTCGTCGTCCCGGAGGACTCCGACGTCGAGGACGCCGCCGACCTGGCCGGCCGGACCGTCGCCGTCAACACCCTGAACAACATCGGCGACACCACGATCCGCAAGGTCGTGGCCGACGCCGGCGGCGACGCCGACGCCGTCGAGTTCGTCGAGATGGGCTTCCCCGACATGCCGGCCGCCGTCGCCGGGGGCCAGGTCGACGCCGCCTGGATCGTCGAGCCGCACCTGACCAGGGCGCTGCAGGACGCCCGCGTCGTCACGTCCAACTTCGCCGAGACGGACCCCGACCTGCTGATCGCCGCGTACTTCACGTCCGACCAGCAGATCGCCGCCGATCCGGACACGGTCGAGGCGTTCACGGCCGCCATGGAGCAGTCGCTGGCCTACGCCGAGGAGCACCCCGACGAGACCCGCGCCGTCCTGGACACCTACACCGAGATCGACCCGGCGGTGAAGGAGGCCATGGTGATGCCCCGGTTCGCACCCGGGCTGGAGGCGTCGTCGTTCCAGGTGCTCGCCGACCTCGGCCTGGAGCAGGGCATGTTCGACGAGGCCGTCGACACGAGCGCGCTCCTGCCGTGAGCGGGGTTGTCGGGGCTGGGGGTCGGCGGGGTGCCGGTCCTGCTCCTGCCTGGGCGCTCGGCGGCGCGGGGGTCGCGACGCTGCTCCTGGTCGTCGAGCTGGTGCCCCGGCTCGGGATCGTCGACGCGCGGTACCTGCCGCCGACGTCGCAGATCCTGGGCGCCCTCGCCGAACGCCTCGGCCGGGCCGAGCTCTGGACCGCGCTCGGGCAGACGCTGACCACGTGGTTCACGGGGCTGGCGATCGCGCTCGTGGCGGGGGTGGTGCTCGGCATCGTCATCGGGTCGGTGCCGTGGCTGCGCGCCGTGACGGCGTCGACCATCGAGTTCCTGCGGCCGGTGCCGTCGGTCGCGCTCATCCCCGTCGCGATCCTGCTGTACGGCACCGGCATGGCCTCGACGCTGCTGCTGGTGGTCTACGCGAGCTTCTGGCAGGTGCTGGTGCAGGTGCTGTCCGGCGTGCAGGACGTCGACCCGGTCGCCTCCGACACGGCGCGCTCCTACCGCTTCTCGCCGCTGACCCGCATCCGCACCCTCGTGTGGCCGACGACGCTCCCGTACGCGATGACGGGCCTCCGGCTCGCCGCGAGCGTCGCGCTGATCCTGACCGTGACCGGCGAGCTGCTGATCGGCACCCCCGGGATCGGGCGGCTGCTCGGGGTGGCGCAGTCCTCCGGCGCGGTCGCGTCGATGTACGCCTACGTGGTGGTCGCGGGCCTGCTGGGCGTGGCGGTCAACCTCGTGGCCCGTGCGCTGGAACGCCGGACGCTGTTCTGGCACCCCTCGGTGCGTGGGGAGGCGGCGGCATGAGCGGTACGAGTGATGTGCGCGGCAGCGTGCGTGGGGCTGGGGCTGGGGCTGGGGCTGGGGCTGGGGCTCGGTCTCGGCTCGGCGCTGGGGCCCGCATCGGCCGGGTGCTGCGGTCCGGCCTGCTCGTCGTCGGCCTGCCCGCCGTCCTGCTCGCGACCTGGTGGGTGCTGACCGACGGCAGCACGTCGTACTTCAACCCGCCCCTGCGCGAGATCGTCGGCACGTTCGGCGAGACCTGGTTCGGGTCGCCGTTCGCGGAGAGCCGGTTCGTGCAGGACGTCGTCCCCTCGGTCCTGCGCCTGCTCGCGGGATACGGGATCGCGCTGGTGGTCGGCGTCGTCCTGGGTGTGGCGATCGGGTCCTCGCGCGCCCTGCGCGCGTACGCCGAGCCGGTGCTGGAGTTCTTCCGGGCCATCCCGCCGCCGGTCATGGTGCCGATCCTGATGCTGTTCCTCGGCATCGGGACGTCGATGAAGATCGTGGTGATCGCGACCGGCTGCCTCTGGCCGATCCTGCTCAACACCGTCGAGGGCGTGCGCGGCCTGGACCCTGTGCTGCGCGACACCGCACGCGCCTACCGGCTGGGGCGCGCTGCGACGGTGCGGCACCTGGTGCTGCCCGGCGCGAGCCCGCAGATCGTGACCGGCGCCCGGCAGGCGCTGTCGATCGGGATCATCCTGATGGTGATCAGCGAGATGTTCGCGGCCAAGGACGGCCTGGGCTTCTCGATCGTGCAGTTCCAGCGCAGCTTCGCCATCCCGGAGATGTGGAGCGGGGTCATCCTGCTCGGCGTCGTCGGCGTGCTGCTGTCCCTCGTCTTCCGGGCCGTGACGAACGCGGTCCTGAGCTGGTACCTCGGGTACCGGCAGTCCCAGCACGGAGGTGCCTGAGATGACCAGCCCAGCCAGTTCGGTTCCAGCCGGCTTCGCAGACGACCGCCCGAGCGGTGCGCGCCTCGACGTCCGCGGCCTGCGCAAGGTCTATCCGGGCAGCGGCCGGGCCGGAAGCGGACTGACCGGCGGCAGGTCCGGGAACAGCGGAGCCGGTGCGCCCGTCGAGGCGATCGCCGACCTCACGTTCGAGGTGCGCCCGGGTGAGCTGGTCTGCGTCGTCGGCCCCTCGGGTGCCGGCAAGACCACGCTGCTGCGCTGCATGGCGGGCCTCCTGCCGGCGACGTCGGGCGAGGTGGTGCTGGGGGAGTCCGCGATCACCGGCCCGCCCGAGGGCATGGCCGTGGTGCTGCAGGAGTACGGGCGGTCGCTCTTCCCCTGGATGACGGTCGCCCAGAACGTCGAGCTGCCGCTGAAGGAGAAGGGCGTCACGAGACGCCGTCGGGCCGATCTGGTGCGGGAGACCCTGGCGGCGGTCGGCCTGGGCGACGTCGCGGGCGCGTACCCGTGGCAGCTGTCCGGCGGGATGCAGCAGCGCGTCGCGATCGCGCGGGCCGTCGCCTACGAGCCTCGGGTCCTGCTCATGGACGAGCCGTTCGCCGCCGTCGACGCGCAGACCCGGTTCGACCTGGAGGACCTGGTCCGCGCGCTGTGGAAGCGGCTGCGCATCACCGTCGTCTTCGTGACCCACGACATCGACGAGGCGATCTACCTGGGCGAGCGCGTCCTGGTCCTGTCGGCCCGGCCCACGGTCGTGCTGGAGGACGTCGAGGTCGCCCTCGGCCCGGACCGCGACCAGCTCGAGACCCGCGGCACCGCCGAGTTCGCCCGCCTGCGCACGCACGTGTACGAGCTGGTGCAGCAGGCGAAGCAGGGGATCCGCAGCCTCGCGGAGGCTCGGCTCACGCATGCGGTGGGTGGGACTGATGGGTGACGGAGGAGTCTCTGACGGGGGCGTGCCTGACGGAGGGGACGCCGGCTCGGCCCGCTCGTCCGAGTTCGTGCAGTCGCTCGAACGGGGCCTGGCGGTGATCCGGGCGTTCGACGGCGACCGGCGGTCCCTCACGCTGAGCGACGTCGCCCGCGAGACCGGGCTGAGCCGGGCGTCGGCGCGGCGGTTCCTGCACACCCTGGTCGAGCTCGGGTACGTCGCGACCGACGGCCGCGAGTTCACGCTGCGGCCGGCGCTGCTCGAGCTCGGGTACGCGTACCTGTCGAGCCTGACGCTGCCGGACCTCGCCACCCCGCACCTCGAGAAGCTGTCGGAACAGGTCAGCGAGTCGTCGTCCGTGGCGGTGCTCGACGGCGCGGACATCGTCTACGTCGCCCGCGTCGCGACTCGCCGCATCATGAGCGCGACGATCCGGGTCGGCACGCGGTTCCCGGCGTACGCGACGTCGATGGGCCGGGCGATCCTCGCCTACGCCGAGCCCGCGGAGCTGGAGGCCTACCTCGCGCGGACCGCGCCGTCGGACCGGCTCGTGCCGCTGACCGCGCGCACGGTGACCGACCCCCGGGAGCTGCGGGACGCCCTCGCGCGGGTGCGCGAGCAGGGCTGGGCGCTGGTCGACCAGGAGCTGGAGGACGGGCTGCGCTCCGTCGCGGCGCCGCTGCGCGACGGGACCGGCCGCGTCGTCGCCGCGGTCAACGTCTCGGCGCCGGTGCGGCGCGGCGAGATCGGCGAGATAGTGCGGCACCTGCTGCCCCCGCTGCTCAAGGCGGCCGCCGCGATCGAGGCGGACCTGGCGCGGATGCGGTGAGGCGGCGGGGACTGCTGAAAGTCGGCTGTTGGACGAGGCGGCTGTTGGACGAGGGAACTGTTGAACGAGGCGACTGAACGAACTCAGGGAGGAACTCTTGCCTGTACCACCAGGGGCCGACCCACCAGTGGCTGATGCGCCAACGCCGGCCACCCTGGCGCCGCGCCGCGCGCACGCGCCCGAACGGACCCTGGTCGGGATCGTCGGCGGCGGTCCGGCGGGCCTGCTGCTCTCGCACCTGCTGCACCGGTCCGGCGTCGACCACGTGGTGCTGGAGGCGCGCTCGCGCGAGGAGATCGAGCACACGCACCGCGCCGGAATCCTCGAGGCCGGTGCCGTGCAGGCCCTGGTCGACGCCGGCCTGGACCGCGTGCTGCGCGACGGCTCCCGGCACGACGGCATCGTGCTGCGCTTCGACGGCGCCGACCACCGCATCGACCTGACCGGCCTCACCGGGCGCAGCGTGTGGCTCTACCCGCAGACCGACGTCTTCATCGACCTCGCGAACCAGCGCGCGGCCGACGGCGCCTACAGCTCCGGGGGCGGGGACGGAGGGGGTGCCGACGGTGCGGGTGTCGGGGGAGCGGGTGTCGGGGGAGCCGGCGGCGTCGGCGACCAGGTCCGCTGGGGCGCCACCGTCACCCACGTGCTCGACGGCGGCAGTGTCGTTGGCGGTAGCGGTAGCGGTAGCGGCAGCAGCAGCAGCAGCAGCGGCGGCGTCGGCAGCGTCGGCGGCAGTGTCGTCGCCAGTGCCGTCGCCAGTGCCGGCGGAGGCGACCGCCCCGGCGTGCTCTGGACCGACCGGCAGGGCGGCACCCACGAGTTGCGCTGCGACGTCCTGGTCGGGGCGGACGGCTCGCACTCGACCCTGCGGCACACCCTGCCCGAGTCCCAGCGGCGCACGTTCGTCCACGAGTACCCGTACGCGTGGTTCGGCGTGATCGTCGAGACGCCGCGCAGCGCGCCCGAGCTCGTGTACACGGCGTCCGAGCACGGGTTCGCGCTGATCAGCCAGCGCACCGAGACCCACCAGCGCCTCTACTTCCAGTGCGACCCCGACGAGGACCCGAACCGATGGAGCGACGACCAGATCTGGGCCGAGCTGCAACGCCGCGTCGCCGGGCCCGACGGCTTCCGGCTCGTCGAGGGTCCCGTCGAGGAGCGGTCCGTGCTGCGCTTCCGCTCGTCCGTCGTCGAGCCTGTCCGGCACGGCCGCATGCTGCTCGCCGGCGACGCCGCCCACACCGTGCCTCCCACGGGGGCCAAGGGCCTGAACCTGGCGCTCGCGGACGTCGTCGTGCTGCACGACGTGCTGCTGACCTGGCTCGCCGGCGACGGCCGGACGGGGCGCCGCAACGACACGGTGCTCGACGAGTACGGCCGCCGCGTCGCCGAGCGCGTCTGGCGGGCGCAGCACTTCTCCGCGTGGATGAGCGGCATGCTGCACTCCCACCCCGGCGAGACCGACTTCGCGGCCCGACGGCGCCTGGCCGAGCTCCGCATGCTCGTCGCCTCGGAGTCGGGGCGGAAGTTCCTCGCGGAGGGCTACACCGGCTGGGGCCCGGTGCTGGGGGAGGCGACGCCGTGACCGGGGCCGCGCGCGACGAACCCGCTGGCGCGCCAGACGACGCACCGAGGCACCGACGACCCCTGCACGGAGACGACCTCGACCACCTCGACCACCTCGACCACCTCGACGACCCCGACGACCCCGACTACCTCGACGATCCTGAGCAACTCGACACGGAGACGACGATGACCGACGCTGCCGCACCACCGAGCGCTGCCGATCGGCCGGAATCTGCCGATCGGCCGGAACCCGCCGAACCGCAGGGCCCTGCCGAACCCCGGGGCTCTGCTCTCCTGCCGGGCTCTGCTCTCCTGCCGGGCTCTGCTCTTCCGCCAGGCTCTGCTCTTCCGCCAGGCTCTGCTCTTCCGCCAGGCTCTGCTCTCCTGCCGACCACGGCACCCGACGCTGCCGCCGACACCCAGGCGCAGCTCAGCGCCGAGATCGAGGCCGCGCACCGCGCCTACGCCGACGGCCTGGCGCACGGAGCACCCCGGGAGCACGGTCCGCGGCGCGACTGGCCGCCGTACCGCAGCTCGATCCTGCGGCACCCGACCAAGGACCTGCACCACGCCGACCCCGAGACGATCGAGCTGTTCGCGCCGGTCTTCGGCGAGCGTGACATCGGCGCCCTGGAGTCCGACCTCACGGTGCAGCACGGCGGCGAGCCGATCGGCGAGCGCATCGTCGTCCGCGGCCGCGTGGTCGACGGCGAGGGCCGGCCGGTGCGCCGCCAGCTCGTCGAGGTCTGGCAGGCCAACGCTGCGGGCCGTTACGTCCACAAGCGCGACCAGCACCCGGCGCCGGTCGACCCGAACTTCACCGGCGTCGGCCGCATGCTGACCGACGACGACGGCTGGTACCAGTTCCAGACCATCAAGCCCGGCCCGTACCCCTGGAAGAACCACTTCAACGCCTGGCGCCCGGCGCACATCCACTTCTCCCTGTTCGGGACCGAGTTCACCCAGCGGATCGTCACCCAGATGTACTTCCCGGGCGACCCGCTGTTCGCCCTCGACCCGATCTACCAGTCCATCCAGGACCCGCGGGCGCGCGAGCTGCTGGTCGCGACCTACGACCACGACGTGTCGCAGCACGAGTGGGCGACGGGGTACCGGTGGGACATCGTCCTGTCGGGATCGCACCGCACCTGGACCGAGCCGGCGGACGACCGAGGAGTAGTCGATGAGTGACCCCACCCGCGAGCCCATCCCACCGACCCCCGCCCAGACCGTCGGCCCCTTCTTCGGCTACGCGCTGCCCTACGCGCGCGGCAACGAGCTGGTCGAACCGGGCACGTCCGGCGCGGTGCGCCTGCACGGCACCGTGTACGACGGCGCGGGCGCGCCCGTCCCCGACGCGCTCATCGAGATCTGGCACGCGGACCCGGCGGGCGCCGTCGTCGCCCGGAGCGGCTCCCTCCTGCGCGACGGGACCTTCACCGGCTGGGGCCGGGCCGAGACCGACCGCGAGGGCGGCTACTGGTTCCGCACCCTCGAGCCGGGCATGACCGAGCCGGGCCGGGCCCCGTTCTTCGCGGTCACGGTCTTCGCCCGAGGTCTCCAGGACAGGCTGTTCACCCGCGCCTACCTGCCGGAGGACGAGGGTGCCGGGCGGGGCAAGGGTGCCAGGCGGGGCGAGGGTGCTGGGCGGGGCGAGGGTGCCAGGCGGGACGAGACTGCTGGGCGGGACGAGGACACCGGGCGCGACGACGACGCTGGGCCGGAGAGCGCCGGAGCCGGGCCGGACGACGGCGGCACCGCGTCGGGCACCCGACTGCTGGACGCTGAGCCGCTCCTCGCCTCGCTCGAACCCGAACGGCGCGCCACCCTGGTCACATCGCGCGAAACTGACGGATCGCTGCGGTTCGACATCCGCCTCCAGGGCGGACCCCAGGGGGAGGAGGAGACCGTGTTCCTCACGTACGACCCGCCCCGTGCCATCCTTGCTGGTGCTGGTGCTGGTGCTGGTGCTGGTGCTGGTGCTGGTGCTGGTGCTGGTGCGCCCGGTCCGACCAGGACCGCTCCGAACGAGGCCGCCGGCACCGCGGACGACCTGAACCAGCACGTCGCCGCGACCGGCGAAGGCCCGAACCTGCCTGCCGTGAAGGAGCCCGGGTCGTACCCGATCGGGCTCGTCCCGCCTCAGGACGGCATCGATGCCTGACGTCGGCCTCCTGACGCCCGGCGCCGACCTCGCGCCGGGGTCCCCGGCCGCCGTGACCGACGACGTCGCCCTGCTGCGCGCGATGCTCCGCGTCGAGGCGGCGTGGGTGCACGTCCTCGTCCGGAACGGTGTAGCGGCGGACATCCAACGAGCAGCGTCGAGCATCGGCGTCGCCCGCATCGGCGTCGCCCGCGTTGGACAAGCGGCCGCGGGCTCTGCGACTGCGGGCTCCGCTGCTGTGGACCCCGCCGTCTCAGGCTCCACGGGCATGGACGCGGGCATGGACGCGGGCGTGGGCACGGGCATGGACGCGGGCGTGGGCACGGGCATGGACGCGGGCGTGGGCGCGGGCGCGGGCAGGGGCGCGGGCGCGGGCGCGGGCATCGAAGACGCGGGCAGCACAGGCGCTGGCTCTGCAGACGCTGGCTCTGCAGGCACTCGCTCCACAGGCGTTGGCTCCGCAGGCGTTGGCTCTGCAGAAGCGCACCCCACGGCCGAGGACCAGGTGATCGACGGATCCGGCGCCGTCGACCCGACCGAGGCGTATCCAGAGGACATCGTCGAGATCCCCGACGCGCACGCCCACGACACCGCCGACATCTCCGCCGTGGTCGACGCCGCCGTCGAACGCCTGGCCGGATCTGACGACGAGGCGCTCGCGCTCGCGACGCGACTCGCCCGGGAGAGCGGAGCCGGCGGCAATCCGGTGATCCCGCTGGTCGGTGCACTGCGTGCGGCGGTGGGCCCGCGCATCGCGCCCGTCGTGCACGCGGGGCTCACGTCCCAGGACGTGCTCGACACGGCCCTCGTCCTCATGCTGCGCGACGCCGCCCACGCCGTCGTGGAGGATCTCGACCAAGCCGCCGTGGCGGCGGCCCGCCTGGCCGCCGCGCACCGCGGACGGCCCGCGCTCGCCCGCACCCTCGCACAGGCCGCCGTGCCGACCACGCTGGGCGCACGGTTCGCCGGTTGGCTGCAGGGCATCCTGGCCGCGCGGGGCTTCCTGTCCTCTGTCGCCGACGCATTGCCCCTGGCCTACGGCGGCGCGGCAGGCGAGCTGTCAGGCGTGGCGGCGCTCGCGCGTGGGACCAGCGAGATCCCGACGGCGGAGCCGCCGGTCGCCGGGACCGCACACCCGACGGTCCCCGGGACCGAGTACCCGACGGTCGGCGGGACCGCGCACCCGACGGTCGCCGGGACCGCGCACCCGACGGTCGCCGGGACCGAGTACCCGACGGTCGGCGACAGGGCGCATCCGTCGGTCGGCGGCAAGGCAGACTCGCCAGTCGGCGGCGTTGCGGCGGGCCCGGCCGCCGGCAGCGGCACGGAGCGTGCGGCCGGCAGCGGTACCGAGCGCGTGGCCGGCAGTGCCGGGGCCGGGACCTCGCGCCCGGAGCTCGCGCTGATCGAGGAGTGGGGCGCGGAGCTCGGTCTGCCGGTCGGCCCCGGACCGTGGCATGCCACGCGAACCCCCGTCGTCCGCCTCGGGTCGGCGCTCGCGGAGACGTGCGCCGCGCTGGGCAAGGTCGCGAACGACGTGCTGCAGGCGGTCCGCCCCGGTGTCGGCGAGCTGCGGGAGCCGAGCGGACCGGGCCGCGGGACGTCGTCGGCTATGGCGCACAAGCGCAATCCCGTGCTGTCCGTGCTGGTGCGGCGCTCCGCGATCGCGGCGCCACATCTCGCGGCGCAGGTGCTCGCGGCCGCGGGCCTCGCCGTGGACGAGCGGTCCGACGGCGCCTGGCACGCCGAGTGGCCCGCGCTGCAGCAGCTGGCGCGGCACGCGGTCGCGTCGGCCCACGTGGCGACCGAGCTGCTGGACGGTCTCGAGGTCGATGCCGACGCCGTCGCCCGCAACCTCCGCGAAGGACTGCCCGCCGCGGGTCCGGCGCCCGACGTCGACCCGGCCGCCGCCGTCGTCGACCGGGTGCTGGACCAGTTCGCCGCCCAGACCGGACCTGCCCAGACCCGGCCCGCCCAGACCCGGCCTGCCCAGACTGGACCTACCCAGACCCGACCTGCCGCAGGACGAGAATGACCTCGGGGCGAGAAGGATCGGTCGTCGTAGAACACGGCGTGATGGATCAGTCGGACGACTTCGGAGGGCAGATGACCGCACGACCCAGGCTGGGTGCCGTCGAGTTCGTCCTGCGCGACGCCTCGCGCCCGTTGCTGGTGCTGGGACCGTCGCTGGGCACCTCGGTGTCCGCACTGTGGGCGGAGGCCGCCGCACTGATCGCCGGCGACGGGTCTGAGGGATCTGACGACGTCGACGTGATCGGCTGGGACCTGCCGGGCCACGGGGCTTCGCCGTCGCCCACCGCCGACGAGCTGGAGGAGCTGACCGTCGGTGACCTCGCCGACGCCGTCCTCGGCGTGGTGGAGCGCGCGCAGGAACGACGTGGCGACGTCGGGGCGCCGTTCTGGTACGCGGGCGTCTCAGTGGGCGGGGCCGTGGGGCAGCGACTGCTGCTCGACGCCCCCGACCGGGTGTCGGGCGCGGCGCTGATCTGCACCGCGACCTGGTTCGGCGAGGCGGCGGGCTGGCACGAGCGCGCCGACCTGGTGCAGCGGGCGGGCACCCCGACCCAGGTCGAGGCGGCGGCGCGCCGCTGGTTCGGGCCGGGCTTCCTCGACCGTGAACCGAGGGTGGGTCTCCGCCTGCTCGGCAGCCTGCAGACCGCCGACCGGTTCGGCTATGCGGCGGTCTGCCGTGCGGTCTCGGGCCACGACCTGCGCGGCCGGCTCGGCGCGGTCGACGCTCCGGTCGTCGCGGTCGCGGGCAGCGACGACCCGGCGACGCCGCCCGAGAGGCTCGAGGAGATCGCCGACGCCGTCCCGGGCGCCCGGCTCGTAGTGCTGGACGGCGCGGCGCACCTCGCGCCGGCGGAGCGGCCGCAGGCGGTGGCCCAACTGGTTCGCGACCTCGTCGCGGGAAGGGTGACAGCGTGACCAGGAGCAGCGGGACACCCGACGAGACGGGTGCGGCTAGGGGCGCTGGTTCGGGTTCGGGTCCGGGTTCGAGTCCAGGTTCGAGTCCGGGTTCGGCCTCGGGCTCAGGCGGGGGCGCAAGTTCGGGCTCGGGCTCGGGCTCGGGCTCGGGCTCGGGCTCGGGTTCGGGCGCGGGCGCGGTCTCAGGCGCGGGCACGGGCACGGGCGCACGGTTGGGCTCACGTTCGGGCTCGGGCTCGGGCTCGGGCTCAGGCGCAGGCGCCGGGTCGGGCTCACGTTCGGGCGGGGCGGACGGCGACGCGCACGGGGCGGCATCCGGCGGCGCGAGTCGGCCCCGCCGTCGTGCGGAACTTGACCCGCTCGCCGGATTCAATCTCCGCCCCGAACGGGTCGACGACGACCGCCGTCACGACGGTTTCGCCGTCCGACGCCAGGTTCTCGGGGACGCGCACGTGGACCGCGCCATGGCGGGCACGACGGCGTTCACCGCCGACTTCCAGGACCTCATCACGCGATATGCCTGGGGCGAGATCTGGACCCGGCCCGGCCTGGACCGGCGCAGCCGCTCCATGATCACGCTCACCGCACTGGTGGCCGGCGGCCACTGGGACGAGCTCGCGATGCACGTCCGTGCCGCCGTCCGCAACGGGCTGACCGCCGACGAGATCAAGGAGGTGCTCCTCCAGACCGCGATCTACTGCTCGGTGCCCAGCGCGAACCGCGCGTTCAAGATCGCGCAGGACGCGCTGACCGAGGAAGACCCGGCCTGACGGGTGCTCCGTCATCGCTCGGCTTGAGTCGCTCAGCGGGGTTCAGCGGGGTTCAGCGGGGTTCAGCGGGGTTCAGCGGGGTTCAGCGCGGTTCAGCGGGGTTCAGCGCGGTTCAGCGCGGATCAGCCCGCCCGGCCCGGCCCGGCCCGGCCAGGCGCGGCTCGGTCCGGCTCCGCCAGGCGCGGGTCGGCGTACTCTCGCCCGGATCGAGGTCCCGGCGGATGACGGCGACGCCGTCGTCGCACTACCTTGAGGCATGACCAGCACGACCCCGCCCGCAGCGGGCGGCCCCGACCCCGTCGGTCTCGACCACGGCCTCGGCGCAACACTCACCCCGGGCTTCCGCGGCAGGGCCCGCCCCGAGGGCGTCACGCTCCCTCCCGGGCAGTACGCGGAGACAGGGTTCCCGGTCCTCTCGGCCGGCCCCACACCCAACGTCGACGCCTCGACCTGGAGCTTCACCGTCACCGCCGAGTCCGGCGCCACGAAGACCTGGACGTGGTCGGACCTGATGGCGCTGCCCCAGGACCGGCCGACGGTCGACATCCACTGCGTCACGCGCTGGTCCAAGTTCGGTACCCGCTGGCGCGGCGTCTCTCTCGACGTGCTCCTCGCGGACGTCGAGTCCACGGCCGACTTCGCGATGGTGGGCTCGTACGGCGGCTATACGACCAACATCCCGGTCGCAGAGCTGCTGGGCGGCAAGGCCTGGATCGCACACACCTTCGACGGCAAGCCGCTGCACCCCGAGCACGGTGGTCCCGCCCGGCTGCTCGTGCCGCACCTGTACTTCTGGAAGTCGGCCAAGTGGGTGCGCTCGCTGACTCTCATGCCGACGGACCGGCCCGGCTTCTGGGAGAAGCTCGGCTACCACGACCTCGGCGACCCGTGGCGCGAGCAGAGGTACCAGGGTGACTGAGGCAGCGACCGGGGCAGCGAGAGCTGCGACAACGGGGACCGAGGTAACAGGAGCTGGGACACCAGGGACTGGGACAGCGGCGACCGGTGCGGCAGAAGTTGGGGCAGCGGGCGCACGGCTCGGTGCGCGCTACGCCGTCCCCTCCGGCTGGCAGGTCGCCACGCTCGTGGAGCGGCGCACCGAGAGCGGCTCGGCCGAGACGCTGGTGCTCGACATCCCCGACTGGCCCGGCCACCAGGCCGGACAGCATCTCGACCTGCGCCTCACCGCACTGGACGGCTACACCGCCGAACGGTCCTACTCCCTGGCGAGCGCACCGACGCCGTCGGGCAGCGGGGGCGTGGAGGTCACCGTCCAGCGCGTGCACGACGGCGAGGTCTCGCCCTACCTCGTCGAGGAGTTCCCGCCCGGTGCCGCGATCGAAGTGCGCGGACCCATCGGGGGATGGTTCGTCTGGGATCCCGTGCGGGACGCCGGCACGCCCGTGCTGCTCCTGGCCGGCGGTTCGGGACTGGTCCCGGTGATGTCGATGGTCCGCGCTCGCCGAGCAGCGGGCGACCGCACCCCGTTCCGGCTCATCTACTCGGTGCGCACGCCGGAGGACCGCCTCTACACCGACGAGCTCGATGCGCTCGCCGCCCGTGGTGACGGTTTCGAGGTCAGTACGGTCTACACGCGGGCGGTCTCGCTGACGGCGCTTCGTGGCCCGCGTCGGCTCACCTCCTCCGAGCTGGCGACATGGGGCTGGCCGCCTGAGCTCGAACCCCGGGTGTACATCTGCGGTCCGACGGGCTTCGTCGAGGCGATAGCACGCATGCTCGTGGCCCAGGGACACGACCCGGCGCGCATCCGGACGGAACGCTTCGGGCCGTCGGGGGACTGACCGACTCCAGCCTGCCGTTGCCCAGCCCGTCGCCGCCCGGCCGAGCTCGATGCGGTCTGGACGGGTCGGGCTCGGTCTGGCTCATGCTTCCCGACTCGGTGTTCCTCAGCTCGAGTGGCCCGGGCCGGTCCGGAGTGTCGCGACTCGGCCCGGCCCGATCTGGTCCAGCCCGGTCGGCCGGTCATGTGCCGGTCGTTCGGGTGGGGCGGGTGACGTGCCCGTTGGGGTGGGTGAAGTGCCAGCCGTTGTCGTAGTGCATGACGATGTTCTGCTTGTCGACCAGGTCATGGTGGTGGTAGCAGAGCAGGGCGGCATTGGTCGTGGAGGTCTCGCCGCCGTGCGCCCAGTGGCGTAACGCGTGGTGGACCTCGCACCGCGTGGGCGGTTGGTCGCACTGGTCGTACACGCAGTGCCTGTCGCGGGCGATGACGGCTCGGCGCAGCTGACCCGTGACCGTGCGCTTGGCCCGACCTACGTCCAGGATCTGCGAGTCCGGTCCGAACACGATGCGGGTCACCTCGCTGTCGCAGGCGAGGCGCCGGAGGAGTGAGGCCGGTACCGGGCTGCTGGTCTCCGTGAAGACCGCTGGACGCTTGATGTCGGGGACGCCCGCCGGAGTGCTCGGCCCGGCATCGCTCATCCCGTTTCGGCCTGGTCCAAGGGGCTTGACCCTCGTGCCGTTCGGCCCAGAAACGCTTGTCCCGGCAGGGTGGTCATCGGTGGTCGGCCGAGTGTTGGCCTGGGCGGTGACCCGGGCGACGTTCTTGGCAGCGAGGGCCTGGAGCTCGGTCCAGGAGACCGTGACGCTCAGGTGGGGTCGGACGGCGGCTCCCGTCCCGGTGTGGCCGTTGTCGAGCACCACGCGGCTCAGGTCGGCGAGGGCCTGGGCGCGGCGCTGGCCAGGTGTGCGGTCGTCGTCGGCGGCGGGAGCGCCCATGACCGAGGCGATCGCGGTGGTCAGCGTCTGGCCGTGCTCCTCGGTGAGGAAGCCGCTCAGGTGGTAGCCGCCCGTGGTGGGTGCCACGTCGAGGTACTCGCGCTGGCCGGCCCTGGTGAAGCCGCGCTCGTCGGCGTCGGGGTCGGCGTGCCGGGCGAAGTAGCGCACCAGGCCACGGAACCGGTCGGGCCCGTTCTCGTTCGACCAGACGAGCAGCTGCTCCTCCCAGGTCGGAACGGCCGGTGCGAGTGCGTCGTCCGTCGGGCAGTCGACCTCGGCCGTCCCGTCCGTCCCCGGGACAGCCGTCGGGCCGCTGGTGGGAGCGACCGGCTCGATGGTGATGGGTTCGACGGCAGCTGGTTCGACGGCGGCTGGTTCGACGGCAGCTGGTTCGACGGTGGCGACGTCGATCGCCGGCGAGGCCAGGGCTTCGGTGCGGGTCGGGCTGGTGGTGGCGAGGTCGACGAGGGCACGGACCTTGTCGGCGCCGACCCGGCCGGACAACGCGGCGAACAGGGTGGCGGGCAGGTGGTCGCGCAGTGCCTTCGCGGTGCGGACGTCGCGGCGGGCGGTCTGGGTCCGGGTGTCCTCGGTGCGGGCCAGCCAGACGGCGAACGAGCGAGCTCCGGTCTGGGCCCAGAGTCCAGCGCTCTCGATGCGTGGCAGGATCGACCAGCGCGCGGCGTCCAACCGGGTGCCGGCCACCCGGAGGCGGGCGGAGGCAGCTACGAGGCGTGCGGTCGTCATGGGCTCCGTCGTCACAGGATTCGTGGTCGCAGCCTTCGCCTCCGACGTGTCGGTACCCGGAGTGAGGGAGCGGGTCAGCTCGTCGAGCAGCTTGTCGAGGTCGGCAAGGACGTCTTCCAGCGGGCGTGCGGTGTCGTTGCCCTCCGCTCCGACCATGGTCCCCACCACCTCTCCTGCGCCACCGTCCCGCCACTCCGACGTTGTCTCCAGCCTATAGAACAAATGTCCTCGCGATTGGGCAGATTCAGAATCTGTGGATAACTCTTTCGAGCCGCATCGGCGGGAGGGTGGGACCGCGTCGGACGGGGGATTCCGGGCAGGGGAGTTCGCGCAGAGGAGTAGGTACAACTCGGGCCCGCCGGCGAGGAACACCCGCCGACGGGCCCGAGACCCTTGCGCCAGAGTCAGCCGCCCCAGCGCTACCTACTACTTGCTGCCCACCATCTACTGCCTCCCGCGCCCCAGCTTGGACGGCCACCAGACCGCCCGGCCGATGTCGTACGTCAGCGCCGGCACCAGCAGGGACCGCACGATGAACGTGTCGAGCAGCACGCCGAACGCCACGATGAAGGCGAGCTGGACGAGGAACAGGATCGGGATCACGGCCAGCGCCGTGAACGTCGCGGCGAGCACCAGACCGGCCGACGTGATGATGCCGCCCGTCAGCCGCAGCCCGCGCAGCACGCCCTCCCGGGTGCCGTGCACCAGCGACTCCTCGCGGACCCGCGTCATCAGGAAGATGTTGTAGTCGATCCCGAGCGCGACCAGGAAGACGAAGCCGAACAGCGGCACCGCCGGGTCGGCCCCGGGGAATCCGAGCAGGTCGTTGAACACCAGCGCCGAGACGCCCATAGCGGTGCCGAAGGACAGCACCGTGGTCAGGATGAGCAGCACCGGCGCGAGCACGGCCCGCAGCAGCAGCATCAGGATCACGAGGATCACCAGGAGCACGATCGGCACGATGACCGTGCGGTCGCGGATCGAGGCGTCGTTCGTGTCCAGGTCGGTGGCGGACTCGCCGCCGACCAGGGCGGCGGGCAGCTCGTCGGCATAGGTCGCGCGCAGGTCGCGCACGGTCTCCTCCGCGGCCAGTGAGTCCGCGGCGTCGCCGAGCGTGCCCTGGAGCAGGACGGCGCCGTCGGACACCACGGGTTCGGGGGCCGGGGACCCGGGCGGGCCGAACGGCTGGACGCCGTCCTCGGTCACCGTGGCGGTGTTGCTCGCGGTGTCGGCGGTGACCGCGACGCCCTCGATCCCGTCGTCCGCGAGCAGGACGTCGGCGGCACGCTGCAGGTCCTCCTGCGGCGCGATCACGTAGACGGGGCTGCCCGAGCCGGCCGGGAAGTGCTCGGCGAGCCGCTCCTGCCCGTCGCGCGCCTCGGAGGAGCCGAGGACGAGGTCCGACTGCGGCACACCGGAGGCCTGGAGCTGGGTGATGCCGACGCAGCCGAGCGCGAGCACCGCCGCCGTCGTGATCCAGATGGTGCGCGGCCTGGCGCGGATGACGCGCGACACGCGCCCCCACAGGCCGGTCTCCAGCGCGCCGGACTCCGCCGCGGCGGGGTCGTACACGGGTCGCCGCGGCCAGAACGCCGCCCGGCCGAACGCCAGCAGCAGGGCCGGGAGCAGGGTGAGCGCGGCGAGCATCGAGAAGGCGATGCCGACGGCGGCGACCGGGCCGAGCGTGCTGTTGGAGCGCAGCTCGCTGAACAGCAGGCAGAGCAGGCCCGCGATGACGGTCCCGCCCGACGCCAGGATCGGCTCGACCGAGCCGCGCAGCGCACGCAGCGTCGCCGTCCACTTGTCGGGGTTGTGCAGCAGCTCCTCGCGGAACCGGGCCACGTAGAGCAGGGCGTAGTCGGTCGCGGCACCGATCACGAGGATGAACAGGATGCCCTGGGTCTGCCCGCTCAGCAGCAGCACCCCCGAGTTCGCCAGGTGCCAGACCGTGAGCAGCGCGACGCACAGCGCGAACATGCTGGTGGCGAGCACGGCGAGCGGCAGCAGCAGCGACCGGTAGACGATGATCAGGATGACCAGCACGGCCGCCAGCGCCACACCCAGCAGGATCCCGTCGATCCCGGCGAACGCGGCGGCCAGGTCGCTGGTGAAGCCCGCGGGGCCCGTTACGTACAGGTCGACGCCGTCCGGCAGGTCCTCGGCGAGGACCTCGCGCAGCTCGGCAGTCGCCTCGCCGACGTCGGCGTCGCCGGACAAGGGCACGAACGCCTGCGCGGCCACGCCGTCGTCGGAGGGGATCGCCGGGGAGACGTCGCCGTCGACCACGTCCAGGTCGCCGACGGCGGTCAGCCGGTCGCCGATGGCGGTGAGGTCGTCGTCGGAGAGCTCGTCCGGGGAGACGAACACGACCAGCGCCGGGATCGCGTCGCCCTCCGTGAAGCCGGACAGGCGCTCCTGCACCTCGGTGGCCTCGGCGGTCTCGGGCAGGTAGGCGGTGCGGTCGTTGGAGGAGACCTCGTCGATGCGGCCGAAGAACGGGCCGCCGACCGAGGCGCCCACCAGCCAGACGAGGATCAGCACGGCGGGCAGCATCACCCGTAGCCAGCGTGGAACGCGGGTGGTCATCTTCGAGGAGCCTGTCTGAGAGGGGGAGTGGGAAGGGGAGTGGGAGGGGGATTGAGAGGGTGATGAAGAGGGTGATGAAGAGGAGTAGACGGTGCCGCTCACGAGGTGACCCGCTCCCAGCTCGCCACGCCGCCGGGTACGACGGCGAACAGCGGGTGGGCGGCGGGCGGGCCGGCCGAGACGATCGTGGCCCGGTGCCCGGGGGAGCGGACGGCGAGCTTGCGCAGCAGGTGCTGCCACTCGAGGTCGAGCTGCCCGGAGGTCACCACGATCCGGGCATCACGGGTGCTCGGATCGAGCGGTCGCGAGATGCGCTCGGCGTCGAACTGGTACCCGCGGCGCGTCGCCTCGTCCCGCACGCCGTGGAGGTAGGCGGAGATGGCGGCGGTCGGGTCGGGGTGCGCCCGGAACCGCTCGAGCTGGGGGTGTGCGGTGTATCCCGCGGTGCGGTCGAGCAGTACGGCCTGCGCCAGGAGCGCCTCGCGCCAGCAGGCGGCGAGCCCCTGACGGTCGAGCAGCGCGGGATCGAGCGACCAGAGCCTCATGGGCGTCGTCGGCTCCTTCATATCGTTACGGTTGCCAGCACGGTCACCGGCACTGTTGCCGGCGGCTCGGATGTATCAGGGGTCGAGCAAGATGTGCCGCAGCTAGCGAGAATTTAGCTAGCCAGGCTATATTCAAGTGTATGACGCATTATGTGCGGGGGTAAAATCCGAGCGTGGAGCCTGAAACCGAGCCGGACATCGAGCCCGAGCCGTCGATGCTGGACCCTCGCGTCATGGACCCCGACGAGGAGATCGTGCGCAGAGCCGGCATGGACGAGCAGGACGTGGACCAGGTCGTGCGCGTCCTCGAGGCCCTGCGCGGATGGCGCGAGACCGAGCGGCGTATGAGCGAGGCGTCGCGTCGTTACATGAAGCTCGGCGACACCGACATGCGTGCCCTGCGCTACATCATCGCCATGCAGAACCACGGTCGCATCGTGACGCCGGGCGCCATCGCGGAGCACCTCCGCATCACGACGGCGTCGACCACCAAGCTCATCGACCGGCTCACCGCCGGCGGGCACGTGCTCCGCTTCCCGCACCCGTCGGACCGGCGCAGCCTCGCGATCGAGGTGACGGACGAGACGCGGCGGGCGGCCCGCGAGTCCGTGGGGCGCAGCCACGCCCGCCGGTTCGACGCCGCCGCGCGCCTGACGCCGAAGGAGCGGGAGATCGTGGCGCGCTTCCTCGACGACCTGGCCAACACCGACCGCGAGCCCGGAAGCAGGGACGGCGAAGGCGTGGGTCACCCTGGTACGCACCAGGTCGCCGGGCACGGGACGGACGGCGGACCGGGCGGGAGCTGGCGCCGGGTCATCGAGGTGGGTCCGGAGGAGCTTCTGGACCAGGACTGACCCGGCGCCGCACTCACACCTCCAGCAGCACCCGCACGTCCCACGCGCCCAGGCTCAGCTCGGCGCCCGCGGCGAGCTCCTCGCCGCTGATCAGGTCGCGGACCGCACCCGGCAGCACGAACGTGCTCGGCTCCCAGGACCACGAGTGCACGAACCGCACCCGCCCGCCGGCCGGGTTCCGCGCCCCGGTCACGGTCTGCGACGGCGCCTGCGGTCGCCACACCGGGCCGGCGCCCGGCTCGGTCGGCACTTCCGCCTCGGCCGTAGCATCGACCAGAGCTCCGACCGCCGCCCCGCTGTGCCGCGCAGCCCAGTCGAGCACCGCCCGGGCCAGCGCAGGGTCGGGCACCGTGCCGACCGTGGTGACCCGCCCGGCGCCGTGCGCCCGCGTGGTGACGGCCGGCCAGCGCCCGAAGTGCGGGTGCTCGTACTCGACCAGCGGGTCGGCGTCGAGCACCTGCAGGCCGTCCACCCAGCTCGTCGCGTGGGCCTCGGCCAGGGCCTCGGCGGGGACGTCGAAGCCCACTGCTCCGTCCTGAGGCGCCACGCCGCGCACGGGCAGCGGCGCGTCGATGCTGGCGAACTCGTCGTAGAAGACACCGGCCGCCGCGCTCAGGTGGGCGGGCTTGCGCTCTGCCCGGGCCCGCGCCTCCTCGTCCTCGTAGCCGGTACGGATGCCGAGCACGAGGTGCCCGCCCGCCGCCGCGTACCGCTCCAGCCACTGCAGCCAGGCGTCGTCGGCGATCGTGACGCCCGCCGCGACCAGCACCGGCTGCTCGCGCGCGGCGTCCTCGGGGCTGCCGTCGGTGAGCTGGGCGTCGTGCACGAGCCGCGCCTGCAGGCCGGCGTCGAACGCCCCGCGGTAGAAGGAGTCGAAGATGCGGTGCCAGCCGCGCGGGTCCGGGCCCGCGCCGCCGCCGAGCTGCGGGAACTCCGCCAGGGACCACTTGCTCGGGTTGGACCAGACCAGGGCGACGTCGGCGTCCGGGGTCAGGTTCGCCACCGCCGGACCGGCCGCGCGCAGCTCGGCGCCGAGCTCCGCGACCTGCCGGTAGACCCGGCCGGGCTCCAGCGAGTGCGGCAGGACCCCGCCCCAGTAGGTCTCGGTGCCGTACGGGAGCGTGTGCCAGTGCCAGTACTCGATCATCGTGGCGCCGCGGGACACCAGTGCCCAGGCAGCCTGCCGCCACTGGCCGTCGTAGGCGGGCTCGTTCTGCCAGGGACCGCCGATCGCCTGCGCGTTGGTCTCGGTGACGAGGAACGGCGCCTGCTTCGAGGCGTACATGCGGTCCGCCGTCGCGTACAGCGACCACGTGCCCGTCGTCATCCAGGCCTGGTCGTCGTCGACGCTCGGGGGCAGCGTCAGGTGGTCCCGCATGCGGTAGTACGGGTTGCCGGCGGTCACGTCCAGCTCGCGCGTGAGGGCGTCGTCCTGCACGGTCGGTCGCTCGTAGGAGATGCAGGTGGTGACGAACTGGTCCTCGCGCGCGTACTCGCGCACGACGTCCGCCTGCCAGCCGATGAAGTCCGTGGTGAGCTGCGCCTGGAACCGGCGCCAGGCGAGCGCGTACTGCGGCTGCGCGTTGCCGGACGGCGTCCACAGGTCCGCCCACGAGGACAGCCGGTGCGACCAGTACGTCAGGCCCCACTCCTCGTTGATCCGCTCCACCGTGCCGTAGGTGCCGCGCAGGTGGTCGACGAACCGCTCGAAGACCTGCCGGTTGTAGAAGATCTCGTTCCCGGGCTCGTTGTCCACCTGGAAGCCGACGACGGCGGGGTGGTCGGCGTACCGGGCGGTGACGGCGCGGATGACCCGCTCGGCGTGGAACAGGAACGCCGGGTGCGTGTAGTCGATCTCCTGGCGCGCGCCCCAGCCCATCTCGCGGCCGTCCTTGCGCACCACGTTGATCTCCGGGTACAGGCGCGCCAGCCACATCGGCACGGCGTACGTCGGCGTGCCGAGCACCACCTTGATGCCGCGCTCGTGCGCGCCGTCGAGCACCGGCTGGAGCCAGTCCAGGTCGAAGCGCCCGTTCTCGGGCTCCCAGGTGGACCAGACCGACTCGCCGACGCGGATCACCGAGAAGCCCGCCTCGACCATCAGGTCCAGGTCCTTCTCCAGGCGGCGCCCGCGGCGGTCCTCCGCGCGGTGGTACTCGTAGTAGTAGGCGGCGCCGAACAGGACGCCGTCGCTCAGGTGGTGCAGGGGGTTCATGCTGGCCTCTCGGGTGGGTGGCGGCGGTGCTGGGCGCTCAGGGTGTGGTGGTCTCCGTTGCGGTTTCCGTCCCGGTGGTCTCTGGCCTGGTGGCCTCTGGCCCGGTGGTCTCCGGCCCGGTGGTCTCCGGCGTGGTGCCGGACGGCGGCGCCGTGCTCTCCCGGACCACGAGCTGGGTCGGGACCAGCCGGTGCCGCTCGGCGGGCGGGCGGCCCTCGATGGCGCGAACCAGCCGGTGCACGGCCAGCCGGGTCACCTCGGCGAAGTCCTGGCGCACCGTCGTCAGCGGGGTGGACAGGTACTCGGCCTCGGGGGCGTCGTCGAAGCCGACGACGCTGACGTCGTCCGGCACGCGCAGGCCGGCCTGTTCCACGGCCCGGATCGCGCCGATCGCCATGTGGTCGTTGGCGGTGAAGATCGCAGTGACGGGCGCCGGGACGGGCGTGGTGTCGGGTGCAGCGTCGGGCGCGCCGGCAGCGCGGCGCAAGAGCTCCCTCGTCGCCTCGTACCCAGACCGGGGGCTCCAGTCGCCGTGCAGCACCGCGGGCGCCTCGACCCCGGCGTCGGCCAGCGCACCGCGCCAGCCGGAGATCCGGCGTGCGGTGGCGGCCCACCCGGCGGTGCCCGCGACGTGGTGTACCGTGCGGTGCCCGAGCGACAGCAGGTGCGCGGTGGCGGCCCTGGCCCCGGCGATCTCGTCGGCCCCGAGCACCAGCTCGCCGGGACGGCCCGCGTCTGCCTGGGTCCAGTCTGCCGGGGTCTCGTCTGCCCGGGTCTTGTCTGCCTGGGTCTTGTCTGCCTGGGTCTTGTCTGCCTGGGTCTTGTCGGCCGAGGTCTTGCCAGCCGGGGGCTCGGCCGTCGGCGAGTCGAAGCTGAGCACCGGCAGCCCGGCGGGCAGGCGCAGCTCGGGGTGACCCAGGTCGATCGGCTCGGAGAGCACGAGACCAGCGACGTCCTGGGCGGTCAGCTCGTCGATCGCGGCCTGCAGGTCGGCGACCCCGCCGCCCTGCGTGCGCGCGACGCTCAGGTGGTAGCCGGTGCCCCGCAGGGCGGCGTCGACCCCCTGGAGGATCGACGTCGGACCGTACAGTGCGGTGCCCATCGTGACCATGCCGATGCGCTGGTTCCGCCGCGTGACCAGCGCCCGGGCCGCGGCGTTCGGGCGGAAGCCCAGCTCCTCGATGACGGCCTGGACCCGCGCGCGGATGGGCTCGGCCACATGCGGCTCGCCGTTGACGACGCGCGAGACCGTCTTCTGCGAGACGCCGGCGCGGCGGGCGACGTCGGTCATCGACACGCGCGGTTTCGGCGTGAGCGGTATCGGCCCGTGCGGTACGGCACCCATCCGAGCAGCTCCCTTGCCGGTCCCGGGCGGGGTCGCGAGTGTGCTTCGACCGCGCCCTGACTACGTAGTCAATGGGGGGAGCGAACCACGGGCTGACTACGTAGTCAAGAGGTCTGCCGTGGGCCCGGCTCACTCTGCGCGCTCCCGTGCCGGCCGCCCGCCCAGCCACGAGAAGCCGACGGCTGTGATAGCGACCGCGCAGAACACCCCGGCCGGCGTGACCGTCCCGGTCAGCAGCACGGCGACGACCAGGGCGGCGCTCGCCGCGGCGAGCTCGGGCCGGCGTCGTCCGAGCGTGGACCGCAGTCCCGGCCCGGCGCTCTCCTTGGGCGTAACCACGAACCGAGCCCGGTTCCCCGCGGCGACCCGGAGCACCGCTCGCAGCGCGACGACCGCCACGGACGCGTAGAGCATGCCGCCCCGCATGAGGAAGATGGTCGCGGCCGCCACGGAGCGAGCGACGGAGGACACCGCGCCGACTATGGAGGAAGCGGACACCGGTCCTCTCCGCCGGGCCCGCCCGACCTGCCGGGCCCGCCCGAACCGCCGGAGGGCCTCGGGCAGCAGCGGCACGGCGCCGAGGATCCCGAGCGAAGCGCCGAACGGAACGGGCAGTCCCGGCGCTCGTCCGGCCGCTGCCGCCAGGGCGAACACGAACAGGGAGACCGTCATCACGGCGCCCACGAGCGGCCCGGCGAGGTCCACGAACACGTCCAGCCGCCGCGCCGGGCGCAATCGGGAGTCGAAGAGCAGGCTGCCGCCGCGGCCGAGGAACTGCATGGCACCCTCCGAGAACTTGCCGAGCTGCACGGCGAAGGCCGTGTAGTCCGCGGGGGCGTCCTCGACGGAGACGAGGTCCGGCACGTACCGCACGGTGCGCCCGCGCCGCGCGAGCTCGAGGGTCAGTGCCGCGTCCTCGGCGACGACCTCGGGAAAGCCGCCCGCCTCGCGCAGCGCGGCCACGTCGAGCAGGGCGCCGCGACCGGCGAAGGTCGAGATGCCGAGGTAGGAGCGGCCTGCCGACATCGCGCGCAGGTGGGCGTCGAACATCCCGCGGAAGTCCCTGACGAAGCGGGTCCCGCCGGGTCGCGAGCGGACCTCTCCCTGCACCACGGCCACCTCCCGGTAGGCGTAGAGGTGGCGCAGGGCGACGCGCACGAAGTCCGGGCCGATCTCCTGGTCGGCGTCCAGGATCGCCACGGCACCGACGCCGTCTGCGTGGTGCCGCAGGTAGTTGTTGAGGTTCCCGGCCTTGAACCCCTGTCGGCTGCTGCGCCGCACCACCTCGACGGAGGCCGGTGCGCAGCTCGCCGCGAAGGCGTCGACCGCGGCGCGTGCATCGCTGGTCCGCGAGTCGTCCAGGATCACCGTCCGCACGCGCGGGTGGGACTGGCGCATGCTGCGTCGAACCACCTCGGGCCTGAAGTCGTCCGCCGTCGGGTACAGGAGTGCGACGACGACCAGGTCCAGGTCCCGCTCCAGGTCCGGGTGCGACTGGCGTGCCCGGGACCCGACGGAGGGGTGCCGGCGGCGGTACGACGCGGCCAGGAGCAGGGCGGCGCGTACGCCGACGAGCCAGGCCCCGGCGATCGCGCCGGCGGCGAGCGGCGTCGTCAACCAGAGTGCCGGGCTCGATGGCGGCGTGGCCGCGGTGAGGCCGAGCCAGGCGAGCACCGCGAGCCCGCCCCAGGCGAGGGCGAGCGAGAGGGCGGGCAGAACGGCGGAAGGCGTGCCTGCCGGGGCAGCCGGTCGTCCGGGACGCGGAGGGGGCCCGTCGGGACCTGTGATCACCATGCCTGACATCCCAGCCGGGGAGAGTGCCCTGGTCACGGGCGTGCGGGCGACAGCAGGGGTAGACCTGGCACTACCCCTGAGGTCCACCCGGCACCCTCCGCGGCCGAGTGCCCCGGCGGTACCGTGAGGGCGTGCGCCGACCCGACAGCCTCGCCCTCGCCCTGAGGCACCCCGGCTACCTGGTGTCCGCGTGGCTGCCCCGGGCCTGGCTGTTCACCCTCACGAGTGCGCTGCTCACCGGTCCGTTCGCGATCCTTGTCTTCAGCGGTGTGCTGCAGTCGCAGCCGCTGTACGCGCTGATCGCCCTCCTGGTGGCCGTCACCCTGGCGTGCAGCCCTCTGATCGCCCGGCTCGACCGGTTGCGCGGCACGCTGGTCGGGCAGGACCGGATCGCCGACCCGCACGCGCCGTCGGACCGGTCTGGCGTCGACCGGGTGCGGCTGCGTCTGGGGGAGGCAGCGACGTGGCGCGAGGCGCTCTACGTGGCGGCCTGCCTCGTGATCGGCTGGGCCTGCGCCGGAGCGCACTTCCTCGTCGTCGCGGCGGTGACGGCCGCGGTGACCATCCCCGAGCGGCTGGTCGCGGGGGATCCCGTCTGGGACGCGAACCCGGCGGGTGTCATCCTCGGCCTCGCCGTGGCCGTGGTGAGTCTCCCGGCGCTCGGCTACGTCGTCGGGCTGCTCGCGCTGGCCCAGACAGCGCTGGCCCGTGCCCTGCTCGCGCCGCGTGGCGACGAGCTGCGCCGGCAGATCGAGCGGCTCACCGCGTCGCGGACGAACCTCGTCCGGTCGTTCGAGGGCGACCTGCGGCGGATCGAGCGGGACCTGCACGACGGCGCCCAGCAGAAGCTGGTCACCCTCACGATCGCCCTCGGGTCCGCCGAGCTGGACGCCGCGGACCTCGCGCGGGCGGGGGCCGACGTCACCCGGCTGCGGGCCCACCTCGACCAGGCGCACGACCTCGCCGAGGCCGCGCTCGAGGACCTGCGCTCGACCGTGCGGGCGATCCACCCGCGGGTGCTCGCCGACCACGGGCTGCCCGCGGCCGTGCACGAGCTGACGTCCCGGATGCCGATCCCGGTGGACCTGACCAGCACCGTCGAGGACCGCCTCGACGCCGAGATCGAGCTGTGCGCCTACTTCGTCGTCAGCGAGGCCCTGACGAACGTCGCGCGACACAGCCGGGCGCGCAGCGCACGCGTCGAGGTGGTGCGGGACGGCGACGTCCTGACCGTGCGGGTCGACGACGACGGTGTAGGCGGCGCGGACCCACGCGCGGGGACCGGGCTCGCCGGTCTGCGCGAGCGCGCCGAGGCGGCGGACGGGAACCTGACGGTGACCAGCCCGGCCGGCGGTCCGACGACGATCGCGCTGCTGCTGCCGGCGCGTGCGCCTGCCGTACCGGGCGGGGCGGCCATGCCGAGCGGGGCGGCCATGCCGAGCGGGGCGGCCATGCCGAGCGGGGCGGCCTGAGGTGCGGGTCGTGCTGGCCGAGGACTCGGTGCTGCTCCGGGACGGACTGGTCGGGCTGCTCGAACGGGTCGGGCACCAGGTGGTGCACGTGACCGGCGACGCCGACGAGCTCGTGCGCCTGGTGCTCGCCGACGGCGTGCACGGCGAGCTGCCCGACCTCGTCGTGACGGACGTCCGGATGCCGCCCCGGCTGGAGAACGACGGCATCGACGCGGCGGCGGAGCTCAGGCGCCACCATCCCGCCCTGCCCGTCGTCCTGCTGTCCCAGTACGTGGCCGACGCCTACGCGCGCGATCTGCTCGCGGGATCCGCGGGCGGTATCGGCTACCTGCTCAAGGACCGGATCGGGCGCGTGAGCGACGTGATGACGTCGCTGGAGGTCGTGGCGGCCGGCGGGACGGTCATCGACCCGCAGATCGTCAGGTCGCTGCTCGACCGGCGGGCGTCGCCGCTGGACTCTCTGACGCCCCGCGAGCGCGAGGTGCTCGCGCTCATGGCCGAGGGCCGGTCCAACCCGGAGATCGCCCAGCGGCTCGTGGTGAGCGACGCCGCGGTGGCCAAGCACATCGGCAACGTGTTCGCCAAGCTCGGCCTCACCGTCGACGAGACCGGACACCGCCGGGTGCGGGCCGTGCTCGCGTACCTCCGCGGCTGAGCGGGCGCCGGCTGACCGGGCGCCGGCTGAGCAGCGCGCCCGCCGGACGGCGGATGGGCCGCCGATGTGCGCTTCTACCCAGTCATTGGGCCCGAAATCACGATGTTTCCTGGCCGAATGACGGGGTAGAAGCGCACATCGACGGCACCGGCGGCGGGCCGGCTCGGGTCCGCCTGGCCCGTCGGCGGCTCCTGGCCTGCCCGGCGAAACCCCTCACTTGGCACTTGTGTGTCATGTGACCAGCATCTACTGTTCGGGTTGTTAGCGCTCACATCGACGTGAAAGGTTCATAGATGAACCGACGAACGACCGCCCGGTTCGGCGCTGCCCTCGTGGCGAGCGCCCTGGTCACCGTCCCGCTGGCAGCGGGCGCGCTGGCCGCCGACGGCACCAGCGTCCAGGGAGACGGCAACGGCGCCGCCACCACAGCCACCAGCACCACTGCGACCAGCACGACCGCCCCGCAGTCCACCGAAGCCGCCGGCACCGGAGCCGGCTCGTCCGACGACGAGTACGCCCCGCGTTCCCTCCCGTTCGCCCTGCCGGGCTTCAAGGAGCAGGAGTTCGACGGCGCCCTCCTGGTCGGCGAGGGGCACGCCCGGTTCTCGCTGGCGTTCAACATGGTGACGCCGGCGGGCCGCGTGCTCGACGACAACATGGTCCCGTGGATCAAGCGCATCGGGACGGTCACGCCCGACGGCTCGTACTACGAGATCGACATGACCACCGACAACCGCAACATCACGCCCGAGACCATCGGCGCCCTGCGCGCGGTGCTGGCCCACCCCGAGGACTGGTCCGACGCCGAGGTCGCCAAGGCGCGCGAGCAGCTGCCGGTCCAGGAGGCCGCGTACGAGGCCGCCCTGCGCGACACCCGTACCGTCCGGCTGCGGTTCTCGACCACGGACGACGGCGAGATCGTCGGCTCGGCCACCGCGCTGACCGACCACACCGAGGTGTTCCTCCAGGCCAGCCCGCCCTGGGCGGAGCCGAGCACCTACCGGCCCGACGGGGAGCGCTCGATCGTCGCGACGTCGGCGGGGGTGCGCGACGCGTCCCAGGTGGGCAGCTTCCGGCTCGACTCCACCGAGACGCCCGAGGAGACCACCGGCTACGCGAGCGTCGCGGAGCTCCTCAAGGGTCTGGTGGGCAAGGAGTACGCGGCGGGCGAGGGTGCCGTCGCGCAGCGGTACGCCCTCGACGAGGGCGAGACGGTCGCGTTCCACGCCGCCGTCTCGACGTCGGCGCCCGAGCGTTCGCGCCTGAGCACCCGCGACGTGACGCGCATCCTGGACCGCGCCGAGGCGCGGGCCGACGACGACAACCTGAACGGCCGCGGTCCGACCGGCCAGGCCGCCACCTACATGCGCGACGCCATGTCGCTGAACGACAACTGGGACGAGAAGTACGACCGGTCGTTCGTGATGTGGGGCCTCGGCGGCGGCGGTGACGACATCTTCCTCGGCTGGGACTCGGCCTGGGACGCGATCACCGAGCTGAGCGTCGACCCGGCCACGGCGCTCGACCACATCCGCGACTTCTACGACCAGAAGGGCCCGCGCTACGACCAGCTCCACGCCGGGCCGATGCACACCTATGCCGCCTGGCGGGCGTACACGCGCACGGGGGACCGCAGCATCCTCGAGCTGGTCTACCCGATCATGACCCGGTACATCGAGCGGATGCCGGAGTTCGACACCGACCAGGACGGGCTCCTGGAGAGCCCGTGGGTCGAGGAGCGCCGCGGCGGCCGCGGCAACCACCTCGGCCTGGACGACAGCCCGCAGTACTGGAACTACGTCGAGGTCCCGCGCGACGGCGGCACGGACACGCGCGAGAACACGAACCTGACCGACGTCGCCCTCAACTCCTACTACGGGCTCATGGCCGAGAACCTGGCCCAGATGGCCACGGAGCTCGGCGACACCGCCGGGGCCGAGCGGTACACGGCGCTGCACGAGCGGCTCGAGGTGCGCATGAACGAGCACCTGTGGAACGAGGAGCGCGGCCTCTACCTCAACCGGTACCTCGACGGGAGCTGGGAGCCGACCAACACGCCCACGGTGTTCTACCCGCTGTTCGGCGGGCTGGCGACGCCGGAGCGCGCGGAGATCCTGGTGCGCGACCACCTGCAGAACCCGGAGGAGTACGGCGGCGAGTTCGTGATCCCGAGCGTCGCGCGCAACGACCCGGCGTTCTGCGCCGGGCGGGCCAACCCGTCCACGGAGGCGTACCGGTACTTCCAGTCGCCGGGCGAGGAGGACTCCTGCGAGGAGTGGCAGGGCGCGGCCTGGCCGCCCATGAACGCGACCGTCTACGACGGCCTCAAGCGGTACGGCCTGGACGAGGCCGCCGCCGAGCTGGCGACGAAGTCGACCAAGATGTGGCTGACCTCGTACCAGGAGATCGGTTGGTTCCCGGAGTACTTCGACGCCGAGCCCGGTCAGCTCATCAACAACGTGGCGACCGACACCGCGTGGCGCACCTACTCGTGGTCCAACCTGATGCCGCTGATGAGCACGCAGGAGCTCATCGCGGACGAGCCGTGGGGCGACGCCGCCGGCTTCCGCTTCGGCACGCTCGGCCTGCCCGGCACCAACACGGTCTCCGAGGTGCCCCTGAAGGGGCACGCGTGGTCCGTGACAGCGGGTCCGCGGACGACGACGCTGGAGCGGGACGGCCGCACCGTGGTGCGCGCCGTCGGCGGGCGGGTCGTCGCCCGGAACGTGGTGCTCGACGCCGCCCGCGGCGAGAACGGCATGGACGTCACGGCGACGTCGCGCACGACGATCACGGTGACCGTCCCGGGCAAGGCGCCGCGCGTCTTCCAGGTCAAGAAGGGTGACACCCACCTGACCTGGTGACCCGAGACCGTCGGATCCCGGCAGACGTGTCAGACCCTCAGGTCACTCTGGTGACCTG